>NZ_JBXARG010000012.1:80651-168699 GCF_058808015.1 Undibacterium sp. GW821-FHT11H02
CGAGAAGCGAGATAATACGACCTGTGGCCAAACTTGTCAACCGCCTTGGTTTGACTTTAGTCGAGATACCTAATGATTTACAAATGTTGTTCGCTATGAAAGGCTCGCATTTCGCCGGTAATTGGATCGATGAACTCAATAGATTTTGCAAGTAATTGCAGTGGCTTATTAAAATCGTCGGATCCACTGGGCATGTTGTTGGGATAAAAGTTATCGTTGATAATTGCGGCACCGAGGCTGGCCATATGGACACGTAACTGGTGTTTTTTTCCTGTGACTGGGCGCAATTGATAGAGGTTGAGTTTATCCCGTCTCTCCAAAATCTCGATTTCCGTTTCTGCATTGATGGTGCCAGCTACTTCTTGCATTAGAAAAAAACGATCACTCTCCACCATGCGGCTGGCTTTATGTAGGGGAAACTTCAACTGCGGTAAATGTGCTGCGATAGCGTGATAAATTTTATTGATTTGGCGGTGTTGAAATAGTTGCTGATAGGCGGCGCGACTTTGGGGGCGTTGCGAAAATAAAATGACGCCTGCAGTTTCACGATCGAGTCTGTGCAAAGGACTTAGAGCTTCATTCCCAGTTTTTTGCTTGAGTCGCACTAATAAGGTTTCACGCAAATAGTCGCCTCCCGGTGTGACGGCTAAGAAATGCGGTTTGTCGGCGACTAGTAAATTTTCGTCTTGATATAGAATTTTTTCCTGGAAGGGAAGCGCTTTTTCATTGTCGATTTCACGATAGTAATAGATGCACATGCCGCGCTTTACTGAGCTATCCGGGCGCAATATAAATCCTTCCGCGGTGCGTATCTCTTGCTTTGCAAAACGTTGCAGCCAGCGTGCCTCATTAATATCTGGGAAGTGTTGACATAAAAAAGCCAAGGCGTTGTCCCAATTACCTTCGGGTAGCCAAATGTAGCTTGCGCTAATGCCGTGACGCGTTGGAAGTGGTGATTTATTTGGAACTTGCACGATGACATCTATGGATAATAGGAAGGCCGCCATACTAGCATTACGCAGACTTTTTTTATAAAGACGCTAAAATCTTTGAGTAGGTAAGATCGCCTATCAATGGGTATTGCCGCTATTGGAATTGGCTTAAGTATCATCAAACACGCTTAGGCGTTAAAATAGCATCTTTGACTTTTTGCGTTCATTTCCTGTGTTGATTTTAAATATATGGAAATTCGCCAGCATTGATGACAGCTTCTCACTTACCTACTCCAACAACAACTGTGCGTACCCGTTTTGCGCCTAGCCCTACTGGTTATTTGCACGTCGGCGGCGCACGTACGGCCTTATTTAGCTGGGCGTTCGCCCGTCATTTTGGTGGCACCTTTGTGTTGCGCATTGAAGATACCGATCTTGAACGCTCAACACCAGAAGCGGTGCAGGCGATTTTGGATGGCATGAATTGGTTGGGTTTGCAGCACGATGAAGGCCCGTTCTACCAAATGAAACGCATGGATAGGTATCGCGAAGTATTAACCAAGATGTTAGCTGAGGGTACCGCCTATCACTGCTACTGTTCGACGGATGAAGTTGAAGCCATGCGTGAACGCCAACGTGCTGCGGGTGAGAAGCCACGTTATGACGGTACCTGGCGTCCAGAGAGTGGCAAAACTTTGCCAGCGATTCCATCTGATCGTAAGCCAGTCATTCGCTTTAAGAATCCTTTGGATGGTGTGGTAAGTTGGAATGATGTGGTTAAGGGTCAAATTACAATTGCTAATCGCGAACTTGACGATTTAGTGATCGCACGACCTGATGGCACGCCGACATATAATTTTTGCGTCGCAGTCGATGATAGTGATATGCAGATCACTCACGTGATTCGCGGTGATGATCACGTCAATAATACACCGCGCCAAATTAATATTTTGAATGCACTCGGCGCGCCTTTGCCGTTTTATGGACATGTTCCTATGATTCTCGGAACTGACGGTCAAAAATTATCGAAGCGTCGCGATGCAGTTAGCGTGATGGATTATTTGGATAAAGGATTTTTGCCAGAAGCTTTATTGAATTATTTGGCGCGTCTTGGCTGGAGTCATGGCGACGACGAAGTATTTAGTATGGAACAAATGATCAACTGGTTTGATCTGACGCATTTGTCTAGCTCTGCGGCGCAATTTAACCCAGAGAAATTGGCGTGGTTAAACAACCATTATATTAAAGCTGCGGACAATCAACGATTAGCTGATTTGATTCGTGTTGATTTGGAAAAATTAGGCGCGCAATTTGAAGGGGCTCCCGAATTGCACGCAGTTATTGCTCTCTTGAAGGAACGTGCCAATACCACCGTAGAATTGGCACAGGCCGCGATGCTGTTTTATCGCCAGCCGCAAGCAGATCCAGCTTTGGTCGCTCAACATATTACGGATGCGATTCAACCCGCTTTGAAAGAATTTACGCAAGCCTGTGCAGAGCTTGAGTGGAATAAAGCCGCTATTTCAGCGATGATGAAAGACACTTTAGCTAAGCATGGTTTGAAAATGCCACAATTGGCGATGCCTTTACGTTTGCTATTAACGGGACAGTTACAAACACCTTCCATTGATGCTGTGATTGAATTGTTTGGTCGCGAAGTAGTGATGGCGCGCTTGGCGAAAATTTAATCGGGACAAAGTCTAAGTTGAACAAACATACTGCCCAGCATTAAGCTTTACAAGCAAACACTAAACTTGCTATACTCCCGTTTCTATTTTGTGCGGGGGTATAGCTCAGTTGGTAGAGCGCTTGCATGGCATGCAAGAGGTCAGCGGTTCGATTCCGCTTACCTCCACCACGATCAGTTTATAGATTCAAATCAGTAAAGTATTTTTTTAGATGTCTCAGAAAAATGCTTGCCAGAATGAAGAAGTTGAGTATATAATCTTGGTCTTACTTGATCGCAAACGTGAATAACGAAGCGAATAAATCAAGTAAAAAGCAGTAAAAAAGGTCAGTAACAAGGACAGATTTTATGTCCCCATCGTCTAGAGGCCTAGGACATCACCCTTTCACGGTGAGTACAGGGGTTCGAATCCCCTTGGGGACGCCAAGTTAAAGCCGCTAAGTTTAAATACTTAGCGGCTTTTTTTGTTTTTATTGAAAAACCAGCATGCTTTGTCTTTCGTTAGGGTCATCAACTTGGCATGTTGATTTGATTTTAAGTTTGCATGAATTGACTATCGGAATCAACTATCCACCATGTAATCAATAAAAGCTCTGATCTTTAATGCTAAATGTTTTCCTGGTTGATAAACGGCATAGACGGCGCCGGAATAGGGGTCACTCAATTCCCAATCCGGCAGTATCTGCAATGCGGAACCTGTTTTGATGGCCTCGGCCGCAGTGAACTCAGGCACTAATCCTATACCTGCATCTGCCAGTACGGTGGCTAAAATTGCGCTGCTGTTATTAATTCTTATACGGCTGCTGACATTCACTTTTTCGATTCGCCCATGCTCTTTATGTTGGAGCGTCCATTTCTCACGGAACTTGGCATAGCCGAGATAGATACATTGATGCCTGGTGAGCTCATCTGGATTTTTTGGGGTGCCATGTTGTTGAAGATAATCGGGCGATGCAACTAAGATGTAACGCATCGGGCATAGCGGACGAGCAGCTAGGCCGGGTGGCAATTCACCTGCGATACGTATGGCCAGATCAATCCCTTCATTGATGAGATCGACGTTTCTATCGACCAGCGTGAGTTCTATGTTTACCTCCGGATACTGTCTGAGAAAACCGGGAAGCTTTGGAGCGAGCCAAACCTGTCCAAACACAACAGGCGCGGTGATTCGAATGACACCATTAGGTCTGTTGCTATAGCTGCCAGCAAGGGCATGGATCTCGCGGGCAGTACTGAGCATGCGAACGCAGGCTTCATGGACTTGATGTCCTAACTCTGTTAGCGCAATGGATCGCGTAGTGCGTTGCAATAGCCTGCCACCCATGTGTTTTTCCAGGCGAGAGACGTGGCGACTAACGGCCGATGTCGTTAAGTCCAAATGTCGTGCCGCAGCAGAAAAGCCTCCGCTATCAACCACTTGCGCGAAGATCGCCATTTCTTTCAGCATTTCCATAAATGTCTTTCGATTTGATTATTATTGAACTCACGGCAATAATCTTTTGTCGATTTCACTAATTGTGTTTATTTTAGTCTTAATTGATACTTCGTTCTAGGTAAGTTAAGCCAGAATTTCGCTTAAGACTTGCAACAATAGTGGCAGTCCTTTGTGAAGGCGCCGTGACGCGAATACGTGCTGCCGAATGTATTTTTTTGACTTGGTACTTTAGAAAAAATTTTAGGATGTAGAAAATGAATGTAGAAAAAATGCAGCAAGCGTTTGAATCGCAGGCAACAGTAGTTAGACAAATCCAGGTACCGCAACGCCAACTTGGCACACAGGGGCTCAGTGTTTCAGCCTTGGGCTTGGGCTGTATGGGAATGAGTGATGATGCCTATGGCCATGCCGATGAAGGTGAAGCAATTGCAACCATACATAGAGCGATCGAGTTAGGCGTCAATTTTTTTGACACGGCAGAGCAATATGGGCCTTATGAAAATGAACGCCTGTTGGCGCGCGCATTGAAAAGCAAGCGAGACGAAGTCGTACTTGCAACTAAATTTGGATTTCGAATTGAGGACGGTATAACGACTGGCGTGAATAGTCACCCTAAGCACATACGTAGCGCGGTGGAAGGTTCATTGCGTCGATTGGAAACTGATTATATTGATCTCTTATATCAGCACAGGGTTGATCCCCTAGTACCAATAGAAGACGTGGTCGGTGTGATGGCTGAATTGGTGCAGGAGGGTAAAGTGCGCTTCTTAGGTTTGTCTGAGGCGGGCGTGACGAATATTCGCAAAGCACACGCGGTTCATCCTATCAGTGCCTTACAGAGCGAATACTCCTTATGGGAGCGCAATCTGGAGCCGGATGTACTGCCCGTATTGCGTGAACTGGGAATAGGATTAGTACCGTTTGGCCCCTTAGGTCGTGGTTTTCTAACTGGTACGGCGAAACGTGCTGAGGCGTATCCTGAGTCAGATTTTCGTCACCTCGATCCGCGTTTGCAAGGGACAAATTTTGATTTGAATATGCAGGCGGCCAGCCTGGTGAAACAGCTAGCAAAAGAGCGCAATTTGACACCGGGGCAAATTGCGCTCGCCTGGGTTCTACATCAAGGTGACGACATTGTGCCCATCCCGGGTACTAAGCGCCGCACCTATCTTGAGCAAAATATGTTGGCCTTGAATGTATCTCTCGATGCGAATGAAATTCAACAGCTTAGCCTGGCTTTGTCGCAAGTGGCAGGTAAGCGATATAGCGATCAAAGAATGGCGATGGTGGATCGCTAGTCGGATATGACCCCGTGACTTCAAATTCATGCAGAGAATATGGGAGTAAGCTTTGCCGAATTTCCTCATTTGCAGACTTTGATTGATTCCCATTGAACGATGGCTTTTAAAACATACAGGCGCAAAAAAAACAGTCGATCTTATCCACTAATTGCTTGGAAAATGTCCGCTGTTAGTGTCCGATAATTAGTTTGCGTGTCCAGGCGGACAATTATTCGTGATTGAAATCATTGCGCCAAGGGTAGATAGCATTTGAAAATAGGAAATTTGCTCATGGCATCAATGTTGCATAGCTTTCATGTGATCACCGAATAATATTTTTTATCAGGATTTTTATGAGAGCTCTATTAGTACTAACGCTGCTTTGCGCCTTATCTTTTCATGCCGAAAATTTGTCAGCCATGAGCCCACAGACAAATAAGAAAGCTGGCCTGTCGGTTAAGCAAAAGAACTACCATAGTGACCGGCAGCGCGACCATAAAGACATTGAAAATTTAATTCATCGGGAATTGCAGCAAGCTTTTTCATCCAACATGCCAGGTGCGTCGGTACTTGTGATGAAAGAGGGCAAAATTCTGTTTCAGCGAGCTTATGGTCTGGCTAATGTCGAACTCAAGCACGCGCTTACGACACAACATCGATTTCACACAGCATCAATAGGAAAGCAATTTACCGCTGCAGCCATATTGCGTTTATCCGAACAAGGACAATTAAAACTGGATGAGCCTGTCAAATCCTTTCTCGACTCTATTCCAGCCAGCTGGAGCAATATTACGATCAAGCACTGTCTGACACATACCTCGGGCATCTACAATTTATTTGAGGATGAGAAATTTCGAGCTAATGCATTTAACTTAAAAACACCCTCGCAGTTGCTCGAGTATGCCATTGCCAATCCATTGGGCGCAGTGCCTGGTGAACGCTTTTCCTATGCGACGGTCAATTACAGCTTGCTCGCGATGATCATAGAAAAGCTTAGCGGACGAAGTTTCGAGACATATATTCAACAAGAGTTCCTGCAAAAGCTTGGCATGAAAAATACTATCTATGATCAGCAAGCTGGTGTCATTGAGGGCGCTGTAACACCGTATGAGGCGGGGCCTAAATTGGCAGCGCGTTTTCATCCTAGTGTCGGTTTCGGTGGAGGCAACTTTTACTCGACTACGGAAGATCTGGCTAAGTGGACCACGGCGATGCAAAGTGGGCGTGTACTTAATGCAGAAAATACTCAAGCTATGCACAACCAATTTAAACTAAATAATGGTACCAGTGTCGCATATGGTTATGGCACACGACCACATAGATTAGGCGACGAAACCTATTTGCAAAGTAACGGCGATATTCCCGGCTATCATGGTGAGACCGTATATTTACCAAAGTCTAAAATTTATGTTGCGATCCTTAGCAATGGAGAACAGCTTCCTTATGGTTTGGCGCCAATCGCCAAACGCTTGGCCGTGATTGCGAGCGGAAAATCAATTGAAGCGGTAAAGCCGGTCAAATTAGCTAGTCCAGATTTAGAAAAGTTTGCGGGCATCTATCAACAAGGACAAGATCAATACGCCTTCCATGTTAAGGGGAATAAACTATATTTCGAAGCGCCATTGGGCGCACAGTGGAAAGCCCTTTCTGCAAAATCAGCCACAGAATTTTTCTATGATAGTAACACTGACTTCCGTATACGTTTTATAGAAAAAGACGGAGGCAAACACTTGGCACAGTGGTTTGAGGTATATCCCTTAGATGGCGAGTTTGATCCGGTCTTCGAACGGGTAGTTCTGAAGAGTCTGTTTTAGTACTAGTCTATCTTCTAACATAAGTCTCCTCATTTTTTGTCGCTAACTGGCCTGCCCAAATCAACCTCAAACTTTTCATGTTGAAACTCAAAATGCCAATTTTAAAGAAGTCCATAGTCGCTTTATTGTCGGTGGTTTTGTTAATGCCAGTCGTCGGTGTCGTCGCAAGTGATGAGGTCCCGATGCCGCGCGCTGCAGCGCGGACTACGCCAGTACAAAGCTGCAAATCCAATGATGAGTGGTCGGAACCTACTGTGGCTCGACATATATACGGTAATGCTTGGTATGTAGGGACTTGCGCCATTAGCGTTATCTTGATCGCCACCCCTAAGGGACATTTTCTGATTGATGGTGCAACTGAGAAGGCGGTACCGGCTATTGAATCTAATATCACGTCTTTAGGAGTCGATCTCCGCGATATTAAATACATACTCGTTTCTCATGAGCACATCGATCATGTCGGTGGTGTTTCGAAACTTCAGCGAGATACAGGCGCCCAAGTTATTGCTCGGAACAGTGCTCTGGATGCATTGAGGAATGGTAAGAATGAGCGCAGTGATCCGCAATTTCTAAATTTGACGCCGTTCACGCCTATCTCCAATGTGCAAGTAATTGCTGACGAAGGAAGCTTGGCTATTGCCGAAACCAAAGTTAACAATATTCCCATGAGCGGCCATGCGCCAGGAGGTTCCGGTTGGACGTGGCGTGAATGTGAAAGTAATGTATGCGTGAACATGGTTTTTTCCGATAGCGTCGGTTCAATTTCGGACAAAATTTATCGCTTCTCTGAGCCAGGTTCAATCTCAGGGCAACTATTGGCAAGCACAATCAGATTAGAAAATACCGCCTGCGATATCCTTTTAACAGGTCATGTAAAGCAAAGTAATTTGCTCCATCGTCTCGATGGAAAAGCCCCTTTAATTGATACCTCCGCTTGTAAGGCCATGGCAAAGTCAGGTCAAGAGGCCCTAAAAAAACGACTGGAAGATGAGAAAACGGGCAGCTCAAATTAGGCTGATTTTAGATCAAGAGCTATCAAGCTGCCTCGATCAAAGGCAGCTAAAGTTCATCCACGATGTGCAGCTAAATCTTAAACTGAGACAAGAAAACAATTAATGCGACAACTTGGTGTAAATAATACAAGTGATCGCTGAATCACTGGCTCAAAGTCGTTTTCCGTTTATCCGCACTAAATACCATTTAAGCCAATCGATACACTGTTAATCACAAAGCACTCGTGCAATTTAGGCTAAAACGCTAAGCTGACTTCTTTTCAGCATCTTATCTAATGATTTTTGAGTTCTCATGTCTAAAAAAAACTTTGAAGATTTCACTATGTTTGCGCGTGTACAACCAAGAAAAGTGTTGAGTACAAACATTTTCATCGACTCTAACCGTCAATTACGAAACGGATGGTGGATTGCCATTTTCTTTTTAATTATGGCGACCATGTTGTTACCGCTTACGTTTTGGATGCGTCAGCAGGGAAGCGAAATAGCAATGTGGCATCAAGCGGTTTTGAGCCTTATTGCGGCCTATGTTTTTCAGCGACTCCGTCGTCAACCATTTGCTGAAATGATGGGAGCGTTCAATTTTATTTGGCTAAAACAATTACTCATCGGTGGTTTGATTGGCAGCGTATTGATGCTACTGCCAGCTTTGGTTCTCCTGCTCGGCGGCTGGGTTTCGTGGCAGATTGATACTTTGACGATGTCAGTTATTGGGAACGGATTACTCGGATGTGCAGCGGTCGCCATCGCAGAGGAAATTGTTTTTCGTGGCGTGTTCTTACAGCGACTCCATGCTGGTTTAGGTGTGATCGCGGCTCAGTTCTTAGTCGCTGCCTATTTTTGGTTAACTCATTCCAGTAATCCAGGAATGGAAGGAAACGTGAAACTGCTGGCCAGCGTCAATATTTTCGTCGCCTCTCTCTTGTTCGGTTTGTCCTATTTGCGCACTAAGAGCTTGGCCATGCCATTGGGCATACACCTGATGGCCAACTTTGTTCAGGGAAATATACTAGGCTTTGGTGTGAGCGGGCATAACGAAGCAGGGCTCCTGCGCCCGGTATTTGGCGATAGCCCAGTCTGGCTTACTGGTGGACAGTTTGGTTTAGAAGCCAGTTTGCCCGGCCTTATTGCGGTGTTGTTATGCTTTACTTTTCTTCACCGAAGCAAGTCATTTAGATCATGATAATTTGGTGCGACCTGACTTGATAAGGCATGATTGAAGTCAGTTTGCTGACCACTTCAAGCCTTATAGCACACCAGTCTCACACTTAATTTGAACACTGTGTTGGAGCTAGAACGTAATTATCGGAATTTGATTTCGAACTTACAAGATAGTATCGGTCGGTTTGACTTCTATGCTGCGACCGGCGGGCGCTGCAAGATTTGCCCAAATCCAATTATGATGATCTATGATGGCTTTTGCTGACAGATGATCCCGGTTCGCTGTTGTATGAGCGTCGGATAAAACCAATACATCAAATCCATAGGAAAGTGTTGCCCTGACTGCGGAATCTACACAGAATTCGGTGGCTAAGCCGCAGATGGTGACTTGAGATGTGTCCAGTTTTTTTAATTGATCCATTAAATCGGTTTGTGAAAAAGGATCGCAAGCGATTTTGTCAACAAAGAGGTCCTTAGGCTTAATTTCTAATTGTTCGTGTATCTGCCAAGCGGATGAGCCTATCTCTGCATCGCCGTTGCTATGTCGAACAAAAATGACATGCTTACCTTGAGTGCGATAGCTGTCACTCACTAGATTGATACGGCGGATGACACCGTCAAAATCGTAACGAGGGTTTTCATCTATCCATGCATTTTGCATGTCAATAATTAGTAGAGTGTGCATATATTCTGTGTGTTTGAAAAAATAATTGACCTAGCCCAAGTAACACTATCAGGATTTAGTGGCTAAGCTCATCGTTATCGCCATGATTTCGCCATTGGAGCGTTTGATTTTCAATTTTAGAGTCCGGCCTGCATCTCTTTGATTCAAAGCCATCAATTCTTTGCCTTTGCTTCCAATGACAGGCATCCCTTCCACTTCGGTGAGCTCATCGCCAACTACAATACCTGACAATTCTGGCGGAGACTTGGGAAGAACTTTTGCAAGCTTAATTGAGTTCACAGTCGGATTCCAAAACATGCCTTCGGCGTCCAGTGTAAAAGTTATACCGCTTGCGCCACGTACTGCACTAGCAGCGATTGGCGATATTGCCATGAGAAGTGCAAATAAGGCAAATGTAATCTAAATCGCCTGGAGATGTCCCTAATAAAAAAGTACGGATTACTGACTCACGATTTGTGCACGTACGACTAACATTTTGTTAAAACACGACAATTAGCAAGCTTTCATGTGCGCTAAATTACTGGAAATATGGCTTGATATATAGATACGGAAGTGTTGTTCTGAGAATTGTTTCGGTCAATAGTCAAACCGTGGCGTTTGGCAAGAGATACCTTGTGCAAAGGCAAGCTTAACTAATGCAGAGCAAGTAAACAAAAGCTGTCTTGCTCGCTTGGTGAGCTTGCAGCTATTTGCCTTGACCAAGTCTTTAGGCAACAGAAAGCAGGCTCAAAATGCCAAGGTTTAGGTGATCGACTCGGCTTCTTTGGGCTGAATAAACATGAGTGAGATCCGTTGACTTACGATTACAGAAAATTTCTTTGAAGCACTTCCAAATGTAAATAATACGTCAAGTATGCTGTTATCATGCAATAAGCTTATTGACTGCTGAAGAGTCGGCGCATTCTGAATTTGTCTTAAATATGATGAAGGTATGGAAACTATGTATGTAGATAGCGTTAATTACGATAATAAATTAGCTCGAAATGTGCTCTTCGGGGTCATTGCTTTTCTTATGCTAACGGCTGGCTTTGGCCTCAGTGTATGGCCGTTCCAGCCCTTTGTTTCTGCTTTTACGGCAAATGATATCCATACTACTTATGAGTTTATGACTGGATATGCTTTGAGTTTTGCCGTCATGTTTTGGGCTTCCAGGTTTAGTGTCAGGTCGCAAAGCGCACTGCTGTTGCTTTGTCCTGTGGTAGCGGCGATTACTTTGTTTTTGTTGCCAAAGACCTGGGAGTTTAGCTTCAGTCAACCGAATCCTACTGCTGTTACTTTTATAATTTTTTGTCTGGGTTTACCGGCAATTTTCATGTTGTTGATCCGTATTTGTAGCAATAAATTGCGTAGTGATGATCCTAGCTTTGAATCTCGTTTGCGCAGCATGGTGATTCTTTTTCTATTGATCGCAATGGTTCCAGACGCTGCTTTGCACCTTAGTTCGACATTGCATCCGAGTACATTCGATTTGTATGCCATGCAATGGGATGCAATAGCTCACTGGAGTCTTACTCCTCAATTGACGCAGTTTATCGATTCGATTTTTTTGTTCCGGGGACTAGTTGAGCTTTCATATAATTTGACTCCTATAGCGTTTCTTGCAATTGCATTGCTCCATCTTCGAAAAAAGCCTGAACACGTAGCGTCTGCAACCTTGGTTTGGGTCATTCTGACTTCATGTGCGTTCTTTGCTTATAACTTATTTCCGATCACAGGACCCAAGTACTTATTTGGAAGTAAAGATTTCCTATTCGCATTGCAACAGCCGTTTGAATACGTACTCGATATGGTTCAAGTTAGTCCAGCGCCAAGAAATGGGATGCCATCTATGCATTTTGGCTGGATGCTGGCGTCTTCGATTATTTGGTGGCAAAGTGGAACACGCTGGTGGTCGCGCGCAATTATCATCGCTATGACGATGCTTACTGCCTGTGGAACCTTATTATTAGGGGAGCATTATTTAGTTGACTTAGTGGTCGCAGTACCCTTTGTGTTGGCTGCAATAGCGCTTTGTACTACTTCAATACCTTGGTCGGCTAGCGAACGAAAATACACTGTATTAGTTGGCTTTGGCACTTGGCTTATTTGGATACTTGTGTTGCGTAACTTAGTGCCTTGGGCCAAATTAAATACGTGGTTCCCATGGTTAATGTTAGGTTTGACAATCGCACTTGTCGTCGCTCAATGTCGTTGGATGACGCGTTTTCCTTCATTGGCTAAACCAAGAGATGTGGTAGCGAGCTTACAAAGCGAGGATTCGCTACAGCATAGTTTTCTCGAACGTCGGATCGGCTGGCTATTTTTTGCATCTGGTGCCGCAGCGTTAATTTATCAGGTCTTGTTTGCGAAAAAACTCGCCTTAGTTTTTGGTAGTACCTCAACCGCGACACTTACGGTATTAGCTACCTTTTTAGGAGGGATGGCGATTGGTTCACTGATAGGTGGAAAATATGCACAAAAAGTGAAATTGCCACTTAAGACCTATGCCCTGATTGAGGGCGGAATCGCTATTTATTGTGTTTTGACACCTTTCTTTTTTGACGCGGTGCAAACATTCTATGTTTCTATTGGAACCGGACACAATCCTGAGTCTACAGTGTTACTTTCTTTAAGGGTTGTATTAGGTGCTGGTGTACTCCTGATACCAACGATTTTGATGGGGGTTACTTTGCCATTGCTGGCTGAGGTAATTAATGTCCAAGGCCAAAAACTCGGTTCCAAAGTCGCTTTACTTTACTTTGCGAATACGGCCGGCGCAACCCTGGGTGCAGTGCTAACCAGCTATGTGATTATCCCTATGGTCGGCGTTAACTCAACCACTCGTATCGCTGCCTTAGTCAATTTAATGGTCGCTTTGGCGGCTATAGAATTAGCAAAGAAATTTCCATGGCATGAGCGTCAGCTTAATTCCCTGAACGTGAACAATACTTCCAAACTGAGTAAGTCAGCAGTAGTCTGTGCAATTTTTGCATTGGGCATAGGTGGCATAGTGTCATTAGGCTTAGAGGTCGTCTATGTACACATGCTTTCTATCGTCGCAGGAAATAGTGTCTACGCTTTTGGTTTGATGCTAGCCACATTCTTGCTTGGATTGGCTGTAGGGGGGGAATTGGCTAGACGTATTTTGAAAAATGAACAAATTGATAGGTTACAGACTTTGTTCCTATCTTTGTTAGGTTTGGCTACCACTCTCGGTTTAGGGATGTGGATTTGGAATATGATTCCTGACTATTTTGCAAGTTTTGCAGACCAACAGGCGACAAAAAATTTCGTCACTAGAGAGGCCATTAGGGCAATGGTGTGCGGTATTGCCATGTTCCCTCCAACCATATTCATTGGCGCTTCTTACGTGTTTGCAATGGATGTTGTAACTCAGAATAGTGGCCACAGCGGGATCAAGATGCTAGGGATAGGTGCAGCATTTAATACACTGGGGAATATTGTTGGCGTTTTGTTGTTCGGATTCTTTTTGCTTCCAATGTTAGGTGGATTAGGCGCCGCACAAGTATTGACGGCGACTACCTTACTACTCGCGTTGATGGTCGTCGTCGTTGGTGGATATCGCCCAGCAAAAATAGACTTTGTGGTGTTTGGGTTTGCTGGCCTATGTGCCGTGCTATCTTTTCAAATTAGATTGGATTACAACACTTTAAGTTCTGGCGCAAACGTCTACTTCGTAGCCCAAAAATGGGGAAATGTCATTGACCATGCAGAGAGTATCGATGGTGGACTCACCACTGTCGCGGTGGTACCAAAGTCCGACAGTGAAAAGCGTACCAGCGCGCAAAAAGGCGAATTTAAGACGCTCTTAACGAATGGTAAATTTCAAGGGAATAATGTGTGGGAGGGCGAAATGCAAGCGCAGTTTGGATTTGCATTCGCGCCATTAATGCATCAAGAACGTAGAGATCGAGCGTTGGTAATTGGATACGGCACCGGTGTCACTAGTAAAGTTTTCCATGACGCAGGATTCCGGCACTTAGATATTGCGGAACTGAGTAGTGACGTTGTGAATATGGCAGATAAGCACTTTTCGGATGTGAATGGACGAGTCAGTAAGCAGGCAGGCGTCCAAATGCATCTCACTGATGGTCGGAATTTGTTGCTGTTGACGCCCCCTAATTATTTGTATGATGTGGTTAGTATTGAAATTACGTCTATTTGGTTTGCTGGAGCCGCATCTTTATACAACCGAGAGTTTTATAGCTTGATAAAGTCAAAATTGGCGAACGATGGGATTTTGCAGCAATGGGTTCAGCTACATCATATGCACCCCTCTGATTTATTAGCTGTCATTGCAACTCTGCGCTCAGAATTTACATTCGTGTCTATGTACATCATTGGTGGGCAGGGCATCTTGATAGCAACGAACAATGAAGCTCGTAAAGCACCGGTAGCGAAGGCCATTGATTTTCTAAAAGCCGTGCCGACGCTAGAATCAACGCGGCTAAAATTTAATACTAGGATAGAAGATTTGGAAAAATCACGTGTGTTGACTAATGAGAATGTCGATAGGATGATGCAACAATTTGGAGCAGGGATTAATACACTGATTTCCACGGATGATAATTTAAAGCTTGAATACAATACTCCGAAAGGAAATGTTTTGGATTCAAATGCTTCAGCACAAGCGATATTTAAGTTGATTTCTCGTTATAGCGAAAGTCCGCTTTTTAAGCAGGAAGCTAAAGCTGATAGTAAATAGGTCTTAATTTGATTGATGTAGATTTAAATTGTTCAATTTCGTAGCTGTCGGATATGGGCTGATTTCTAAAATTTTAGGGAATCAGCCTTTTTTATTTGACGATTGGTGCAATGATTATTGCATTAAAAGTAATTAAATAGGGCTGTAAAAATATTTTAAAAATAAGCTTGCATAAACCACTGATTTTTTATACAGTATCGGCATGTTTTTGATTTAAGCGACTTTTTTAGTCGACAGGTATAACTCAAACAATTCACTGACTCTTTAGTATTTACCAGGAAGAAATTATGGACGATAGAAAAACTGATAATAGCGCCGATAAAAGCAAAGCATTAGCTGCGGCTTTAGCGCAGATTGAGAAGCAATTTGGTAAAGGTTCTATCATGCGTCTAGCTGATGGCGCCGCGATTGAAGAGATACAAGTCGTTTCCACTGGCTCCCTTGGTTTGGATATCGCCTTAGGTGTGGGTGGCTTGCCACGTGGTCGTGTGGTCGAAATCTACGGCCCAGAATCTTCTGGTAAGACAACACTGACCTTGCAAGTGATCGCAGAAATGCAAAAATTGGGTGGTACTTGCGCCTTTATCGATGCGGAACATGCGCTTGATGTAGGGTATGCCCAAAAATTGGGCGTTAATCTGAATGATCTTCTGATTTCTCAGCCAGATACTGGTGAGCAGGCTCTAGAAATTACGGATGCTTTGGTGCGTTCAGGTAGCGTTGATTTGGTCGTTGTCGATTCAGTCGCTGCACTAACTCCGAAAGCGGAAATTGAAGGCGATATGGGCGACTCTTTACCAGGCTTGCAAGCTCGTTTAATGTCTCAGGCTTTGCGTAAATTGACAGGTAGTATCAATCGTACTAACACCTTAGTGATTTTTATTAACCAGATTCGTATGAAGATTGGTGTGATGTTTGGAAGTCCAGAGACCACAACCGGTGGTAATGCCTTAAAGTTTTATGCTTCAGTACGTTTAGATATACGTCGAACAGGCTCGATCAAAGCTGGTGATGAAGTCGTTGGTAATGAAACTAAAGTTAAAGTGGTGAAAAATAAAGTTGCACCTCCATTTAAAGAAGCGCATTTTGACATTTTGTATGGCGCAGGAACATCGCGCGAAGGTGAAATTCTGGACTTGGGGGCTGACTGTAAAATTGTCGAAAAATCAGGATCTTGGTATAGCTATAACGGTGAGAAAATCGGGCAAGGCAAAGACAATGCACGCAATTTCTTGATCGAGCGTCCAGCTTTGGCCTATGAAATTGAAAATAAAGTGCGCGAACAGCTAGGCGTGCCTTTACTGCCTCCGTTGGCGGCAGAATAGAAAACAGATTTGCTTGGGCTTCTTTGAATTTGTTAAAAAATTTTGAAATTGGTACAGAGTTACAGATACTCACAGAAATTTTCTTAGATTTTCATAGCGAAGCATGAATTATCAGTTCACGTTAGTCTTGAGTCGATCTACTCATGCAAATGAGTGATCGACTTTTTTTATGTTCTTGGCTTACATAAGATAGGCTTCTCTTTGCATTTCTTGTTTTTCAATAGAAGTTGGCAAGAGTCTTAAACTAGTCCATAGAATTAGCACTCAACTTGACTACTTTTTTCAATCTTATTGGGGTAATTTTAAGCAAAACATGTTTTCGGTAATCTATGCGGCGGAAAATTATGTTAACAATCCCTGGTTAATTCGCAAATCATGATTAAGCCAAAATTAAGTTTAAAAGCCCGAGCCTTGCGTTATTTATCGTTGCGTGAACATAGCCGATTTGAATTGGCACGCAAGTTGAGATCGCATGTTGAAGAAGAGGGGGAACTTGAAGCGTTGCTGGACTGGTTGGAAGTCTCTAAATTTCTCTCAGATCAACGTTTTTCAGAAGCACTGGTTAATCGTCGACAATCTAGATTCGGCAATCAAAAGATAATGGCTGAGCTACAGAGTCACAATTTAAATAAAGAAGATTTGGAAGATTTAAAGCAGGACTTGCAAGAAACAGAATGTCAGCGTGCCCTTGAAGTCTTGTACAGAAAATTCCCCGATGCACCAGTTAATCATCGTGAGAAAGTAAAACAGATGCAATTCTTGGCGCAGCGCGGATTTTCCAGCAGTGCAATCAATACTGCTTTACGAACTACACGAGATACATGTGAAGAGTGATTTCCTTGGTTTGGTTTTGTTTGTTATGTAAATATCAATCACTCCCAAATAGGCTCATCATCAAAATCAGGAAAATTTCACCCTACGTAGGGATAAATACATTTTCAGTTACTGGTACGCATAAATTGGTCTAGCCAAAAAATGGAATTAGTCTTTCAGCTGTGTTAGAATCGTCAGGTTTTTTGCAACGCCGCAGGAGCGGCTGTTATTGTAGAAGCTACGATAACGCACGCAATTGTGGCTTTTTATATTCGAAATTGCCGCCAGCAGGCATGATGTCCTTAATCAAATTGATTACTTTTCCTATCCGATTATTCGGATGCTATTTCACTTTTAAAGCGCCTGAGCGAACTTTGATTGATGGAATGTGTGATTCTAAGGATCATGTTTTTGCTCGTGCTAAGTTGGTACAAACAAATTTTCCCAATTTTATCCTCAGTGTTTGCTAATCAGACGTAACGCCAATTTTGGTCGTTGCGTTTTTTTGTTTGGGCAGTTTATTTTTGTTTGCTTGTACCAGTTTGACTACTTACATGTTAAGAATTTGTAGTATTTCTTTATAGATGTTTATAAAGTTTCGTTTCGTTTTTTTGTTTTACTTTTTAACTAATACCTCAGTGTCTGAAGGGAAGTCGTATGAAAATCCATGAGTATCAGGGTAAAGAAATCCTCCGTAAATACGGAGTGACCGTACCGCGCGGTATCCCATGCATGTCCGTTGAAGAAGCAGTCAAAGCTGCTGAAACTTTAGGCGGTCCAGTATGGGTAGTCAAAGCACAAATTCACGCCGGTGGCCGTGGTAAAGGTGGTGGCGTTAAAGTTGCTAAATCCATCGAGCAAGTACGCGAATACGCAGACGCGATCATGGGTATGCAATTGATCACGCATCAAACTAGCCCAGAAGGTCAAAAAGTACGCCGTCTGTTGATTGAAGAAGGCGCGGACATCAAGAAGGAACTGTACGTGAGTATGGTAACTGACCGTATCAGCCAACGTGTGGTATTGATGGCGTCTTCTGAAGGCGGTATGGATATTGAAGAAGTGGCTGAATCTCATCCAGAGCTGATTCATTCCATCGCGATAGATCCGACTGCTGGTTTGCAAGATGCAGAAGCGGATGATATTTCCCGCAAAATCGGTGTGCCAGAAGGCTCTATCGAAGACGCACGTGTACAGTTAAAAGGCTTGTACAAAGCATTCATGGAAACAGATTGCTCATTAGCTGAAATCAATCCTTTGATCTTGACTGGTTCTGGCAAAGTAATCGCACTCGACGCGAAATTTAACTTCGATGCGAACTCTTTGTTCCGTCAACCAGAGATCGTTGCTTACCGCGATCTGGACGAAGAAGATCCAGCTGAAATCGAAGCATCTAAATTTGATTTGGCTTACATCTCCCTCGACGGTAATATCGGTTGCCTGGTGAATGGCGCTGGTTTGGCGATGGCAACGATGGATACCATCAAATTGTTCGGCGGCGAGCCAGCTAACTTCCTCGACGTAGGTGGTGGCGCGACTGCAGAAAAAGTGACTGAAGCCTTCAAGATCATGTTGAAAAACCCAGGCTTGAAAGCGATCTTGGTCAACATCTTCGGCGGCATTATGCGTTGCGACGTGATCGCTGAAGGCGTGATCACAGCATCCAAAGCAGTGTCCCTGCAAGTACCTTTGGTGGTACGTATGAAAGGTACGAACGAAGAGATCGGTAAGCAAATGCTGGCTGACTCTGGTTTGCCTATCATCGCTGCAGACACGATGGAAGAAGCGGCACAGAAGGTTGTTGCCGCTGCTGCCGGTCAAGCTTAATTTTCGCAAGGAATCACTATGTCCATCCTGATTAATAAAGACACTAAAGTCATCACCCAAGGTATCACTGGCAAAACTGGCCAGTTCCATACACGTATGTGCCGCGATTACGCAAACGGTCAAAACTGTTTCGTCGCTGGCGTTAATCCTAAGAAAGCTGGCGAAGATTTCGAAGGCATTCCAATTTACGCGAATGTCTCTGAAGCTAAAGCAGCGACTGGCGCAACGGTTTCTGTGATCTACGTTCCACCAGCAGGTGCTGCGGCAGCGATCTGGGAAGCAGTTGAAGCAGATCTCGATTTGGCGATTTGTATAACAGAAGGTATTCCTGTCCGTGACATGATGATGTTGAAAGACCGTATGGCAAAAGCTGGTAGCAAAACAAAATTGCTCGGCCCTAACTGCCCAGGTTTGATCACACCAGATGAAATCAAGATCGGCATTATGCCTGGTCATATTCACCGTAAAGGTCGTATCGGCGTGGTTTCACGTTCAGGTACATTGACATACGAAGCAGTGGGTCAATTGACTGCACTCGGTTTGGGTCAATCTTCTGCGGTTGGTATCGGTGGCGATCCTATCAACGGTTTGAAACATATCGACGTCATGAAAATGTTCAACGATGATCCAGACACAGACGCTGTGATCATGATCGGTGAAATCGGTGGTCCAGATGAAGCGAATGCATCTTACTGGGTACGCGACAACATGAAGAAACCAGTGGTTGGTTTCATTGCTGGTGTGACTGCGCCTCCAGGCAAACGTATGGGTCATGCAGGTGCTTTGATTTCCGGTGGTGCTGATACTGCGCAAGCAAAACTGGACATCATGGAAGAATGCGGTATTAAAGCAACGAAGAATCCATCGGAAATGGCGCGTTTGTTGAAAGCGATGCTGTAATTAGTATGTAAATTGCCTGTTCAATCATTGTCGATTTCAATCGATCAATGCTGATAAGCCTTGAAATAGGGGAGCTCAAAAAGCTTCCCTATTTTTTTCTTAAGCTCGGATATCAATTTGTATCGGCAAAGTTCCCTGTTTCGTGTGCAATTGCTTTAATTGATTAATGATTGCCTGAAATTGTTGCTGTTGCGCTATTGAAACATTAATTTCTGGTTGAAACGGCATAATTTCCTTCAATAATGTTAAGCTAAAGTACTTTCTGAAATTCTGCTTTTAGCATATTTGTGTTTCTGCGGAATGTCAGTTTTCGGTTTTTGCTGATTGATTGTTCGATTTTCTATCGACGCCACAAGAATTTCTTTATCCATGTTTGTACAAACAGTTTTGGAATTTGCCAGCCATACCGATATAGGATTGGTGCGTAGTCACAATGAAGATGCAATCGAGATCAATGCTGAGATCGGTTTGGCGATCTTGGCCGACGGTATGGGCGGCTATAATGCTGGAGAAGTTGCCAGTAAAATGAGCGTGGATCTAGTGTGTGAGCAGATACAGCAAAAACAGGCAGCAAGTTGGATGCCACGTTTGCCCTGGCAAATTTCGACACCCGCAAAATGGATTAGCGATGCGATTACTTTTGCAAACCAACAAGTCATAGAACAAGCCAATAAGAATCCCGATAATTTCGGCATGGGTACGACTATTGTTGTCGCCCTTAGCTATTTTGACCGTATGTTAATTGGACATGTTGGCGACTCTCGTGCCTACCGCTTCCGCGACAATTTCATAGAGCAAATCACAAAAGACCATTCTGTTTTACAGGCTCAGATCGACGCCGGTTTGATTTCGATTGCTGATGCGCATCTTTCACCTATTAAAAATTTGATCACGCGTGCTGTTGGTTCGCACGAAGAAATTGACGTCGAAGTCCACGAGCACCAGATGAAAGCCGGTGATATTTATTTGCTTTGTTCAGATGGCTTGTCTGACATGTTAGATCAAATTCATATGCAAAATGTATTGCGTGAACAGGCAAATGACTTAGAGACCTGTTGCAAGACTTTAGTTTATTTGGCAAACAGACAAGGTGGTTCAGATAATATTTCTGTTGTTTTAATACGAGTTAAAGAATTGCATGAAAGGCGCTTTATGGAGTATATTTTTGCTAGCTAAAAGGCAAGAAGAGTAGGCATATACTTCCATGTGTGTGGCGATTAGTGGTAATTTTGAAACGTATTTTAGACGCTCCAGTTTTTCATAATTCTGGATTCTCCTTGAAAAAAATGATTTGGGTTTGGTGGGATTGATATGACGAAAGTTGTAGTGGTGTTTAATGGACATGTCCAAAAAGAACAGAATATAGATCGCGCCAGATTGAATATTGGGCGTCGTCCGGGGAATGATCTTGTGTTGGATCATTTGGCAGTAAGTGGACGCCATGCGGCGATTGATACGACTTCTGAAGGCTCATTTGTTTTGGACTTGGGCAGCACTAATGGCACTTTGGTGAACGGTCATCCAATTAAGAAACATCTGCTGCAAAACGGTGATGTGATCGAAATGGGAAAATATCAGCTTAAATTTGTTGTCGAAGAGGATAATTATGTCGCTCCTCCTGACGAGCCATTGAAGACAGCTCGAATTAAGGTGTTGACCGGAAGTAACGCCGGTAAAGAGATGATACTTTCAAAGCCTATTACAAGTCTGGGAAGCCCAGGAATTCTGGTGGTGTCTATCACTCGTCAGGGCAATCGATTTAAGATTGTATTTGTCGAAGGCAAAATGTTCCCTAAAATAAATGATCAGAGCATAGATGCCAGACCTAGTGTGCTAAATCATGGTGATGTGATTGATTTGTCCGGTACTAAGATGGAATTCCAATTGAGCTAAGTCGGGAGTTTGACTGTATCCAGAAAGGCATTGCTAATAACAGCACTGCCTTTTTTTGTTGGTGTGCGATATAAAAAGTGGCGAATCTCATTCTCTTAAAATGAATTGACAAATAATGTCAGTTGCCATTTTTTCTTATGCTTTATTGGCGAAATTTGTCACTTAAGTCAAAAAAAGCCCGTTTTGAACGCCATTGTATTGTTTTAAAGTTATTATTTAACACGATTTGGCGCTGGCACGTTGTTTGCTCTTATACCTTCGTAGTACGGAATTTGGCTGGACTATCGTTTCTTAATTTAAGGAGTAATAAAATGAAATACACAAAGATGACTAAACGCGTACAGCAAGGTTTTACGCTGATTGAATTGATGATCGTTGTTGCAATTATCGGTATTTTGGCAGCTGTGGCGATTCCAGCTTACCAAGACTATGTTGCTAAATCTAAATTCGCAGCTGCTTTGGCAGAAATTGCTCCAGGTAAAACTGGCTTTGATGTTGCTTTGAATGATGGTTTAACTGCATCCACAGGCCCAAGTAGTTCAACTGATTGGTTTATTGGTGTACAGCCTTCAAACAACAATACGACGGTTGTCGTTACAAGTGGTAATAGTGGTACTATCGTTGGAACGATTGTGAAGGGTCCTTCGACAGTTTCTGGTGGTGTAATTACTTTAACGCGTAATGCAGCTACCGGTGCTTGGACTTGTTCTACTGGTGTGTCTCAGAAATTTGTTGGTCCAACGACTGTATGTACTGGATCTTAATAAATTGACTTAGAGTTTTCTGGTGTGATTTTTTTGCACTGTTAGGTCGGTCATACTTATGGCTTGTGTAAAGCACCCCAGCAATGGGGTGTTTTTATATCTGATGTCAGATGTCGTTGCTCTTGTTCTTATTGTGTTGACTTTTTAAGCAGCTCGAATCAATTACTTAAGTCGCTTCGTATTTTCGTTTCTCATCGTCGTTGTATTTATTTTGGAGGGTATATAAATGAAACGAAATAGAATCCCAGCTTCGCACCTAAGTGGTTTTACTTTGATTGAGCTAATGATTGTTGTTGCTATCATTGGTATATTGGCTGCAGTTGCAATTCCTGCGTATCAAGATTATGTAGCAAAGGCTAAGTTCGCTGCAGCACTCACTGAGGCAGCCGCAGGTAAAATTGGCTTTGATGCGGCTTTGAATGATGGATTGACGCCCAGTTTGGTAAATCCAAGCACCACCACCACCTGGTTTATTGGCGTGCAATCTTCGAACCCTAATAGCGAGATATCCATACCTAATGCCACAAATTCAGGCACTATATTGGCCACTATCGTTGGTGGGCCAGCTTCTGTTAAGGGGATGACGATTAGCTTTAATCGAAATTCTGCAACGGGCGCTTGGACCTGTTCATCCTCAGTGAGTCAGCGAATTATTGGCAGAGGCAATTATTGTGTCGGTAGCTAATGAGTTGCGCTAAGGACTATTGCTGGTTCAAAATAACCAGCAGGTGACTTTGTATTCTTTCGAAGCAGCGAAATGAGCTTACTCAATTAATTGTTCTGAATTTTCAGCATTTTTCTGTTGCAGTTAACGGAAACTTAATTGAAGGGACTCTTTGCAAACAGTGAAACAGCATTCAACGATGATTCCTGTTTTTTGACAGCGCTTCTTTTTATCCATACCTTCTTCACAATTCTTGAAAAATTTGATGTTTTTTCCTCGAGTGTCTTATTATCAGCTGTTAGTCTTTGGTGTTTTCTATCTCGTCGCAAATCTACTTTTTGTTCACATCCACCCGTTTCGAACTTATTATCAAGAAGCACTAGTGGTTTTGGCGGTGCTTGCCTGCTATCTTGGATTTTGTTTTTCGAAAAGAATCGAATTTCACATTCCAACGATAGTCGTAATTCCATTCATCCTTATCCTGATTGCGCTCCTGCAAACCGTACTAGGTATAGGTTCGCATCAACATCTGTTTTATCCTTTGTTTTACTTTGTACTGACGGCATTATCGATGATCGTGGGCGCGAATTGGACAGCACAATTGCAAGGCGTAGAGAGAATTTGTTTTATGTTTGCGTTGGTGCAATTAATCGCTGCTGTTTTATCGGTGCTAATCCAGTGTGTACAGATTACTGGTGTCGATTGGACTCCTTATGTGATGTATATCGCGCATAGTCCGGATACGCCTATGCGACCTTTTGCCAATGTGGCGCAGCCAAATCAATTGGCATTGTTACTGTGTTTTGGTCTTGCTTCGATTTGGTGGTTACTTCAAACAAAACGTCTCAGCGGATTTTTTGCGCTGGCTTTTTCACTCTTTTTATTGTGGGGGGTGGCGCTAACACAATCTCGTATTGCCTGGATTATTTTGCCTGTTTTCGCCCTGTTAGCTTGGTTTAAAGTAATCGGCCAGCACTCGATACGTCGATCTGTGTTGCTGTTACTCCTAATCGTTTACATTGGCTTTGTGTGGTTCCTACCTTCTATCGCCGAAGCACTGGGTTTTTCCAGTGCTTCGATAGCTGAGCGAGTAGGGGGGCGATCTGAGCGTAGTGGCCTGTTGCAACAAGCTTGGTTCATGATCAAGCAACATCCTTGGTTAGGTGTGGGGTGGTTTGGTTTTGGTGCTGAACAAGTTAAGATTGCCGCTGATTTTCCGTCTACCATTTATGCTGAGCATTCGCATAACTTGATATTAAATTTGATGGTGGAATTGGGTGTACCAGTGGCATTACTGATTTTCTCAATTCTGCTGTACTGGTTCTATCAGACTTGCATCGTGCGTAGTGCGGCGAAAAATAATCAAGTCGCTTTTGGCATGTTGAGTTTAATCGCCGTTGGCGTTCATAGTATGGTGGAATTCCCGCTTTGGTATGCTTTTGTTCTACTGCCCATTGCGGTATTGATGGGAATGTTGCATCAGCTGCGTTGGCCAGCTCAGACCACGGTGGTGACAATACCTCGAGCGGTTCCGGTGGCAATTTCAGTCGTGGGCATTGTAGTGCTGGTATTGGTCACTTTGGACTATCAACGCGTGGTGAATGGTTTTAAAGCTTTCCGTCAGGCAGACACGATAGCGGTAGTGCCGCAGGAAGCAATTGCCCGTCCGACTGTAACCTTATTGCCCGATTATTTTGATTATTTTCAATTAATGAAAATAACACCAAAGGAAAAAATGGCTGCGCAAGAGATCGCTTTTGTTGAGCGTATGAGTTTGCGTTTTGGGTATGTACACGTACTCAATAAATTAGCTGAAGTCTATGTGTTGAATGGCCAAATGGCGCAGGCGCAGCGCACTTTATTGACTTTGCAGCGCCTGCACCCGGTTGCTTATCCCGGTTATTATGATTATTGGCAAAGCCTGGCGCAGCAAGATGAGCGATTTGCTGCGGCGTTCCTTACTATGCCGAAGCGAGATGCCCAGTGATTTAAAGTGGATTGCTTTTCAGGTAAATAGGTCCGGATTTTGTGTGCGTGTTTTGATCGACTATTGATCGATGATTGAAACCCAATCCCCTGATTTACCACCGTGTTTTTCTAACACGCGAATATCGCTCATCACCATGCCTCGGTCGACTGCTTTACACATATCGTAGATGGTAAGTAAGCCGATTTGTACCGAGGTCAAGGCTTCCATTTCCACACCTGTTTTACCAACGGTTTCAACTTGCGCCGTGCAGCTGATGCTGTGACTCGCTTCATGCAATTCAAAATCGACCGTGACACGCGTAATGGCGAGCGGGTGGCAGAGTGGAATTAAGTCGCTGGTGCGCTTGCTTGCCATGATGGCCGCAATCTTCGCGATGCCTAATACATCGCCTTTTTTTGCATTGCCTTCTTGAATAAGCTTGAAGGTCGCCGCTTGCATACTTATCTTACCTTTGGCACGAGCAATTCTATGACTGTCAGATTTTGTTGAAACATCCACCATGTGAGCTTGTCCGCTTTGGTCGAAATGGGTCAGTCCGCCATTGGCGAGATCTTTGGTGTCGTTTGAAGTAGGGCTTGGCATAAAATGAACGCAGTAATAGATTGTCAGTAGAGCCCAGATTTATCACCTCGAAAAGTGCTTCTGCCATCATCTCAAATCCTAATGGGAAATCTGGGTTAAACTAGTTTTGTTAAGAAAATTGAATAGTGATGATATCACCGTGAAAAAAGAATTCCCGCGATTTCGTAAAAACTTGATGCAACTCACGCTGGTGACCATATTGAGCACTAGTCTGGCTTTGCCGCATTCAGTGTTGGCGCAAGGTGGAAAAAATAACCAAAGCTTACCGACCTTAGGCGATACAGCACGTGGTGATTTGTCACCTGTGATGGAGCGTAAGATCGGCGAGCAAATCATGAGTAGTGTGCGGCAAGATCCAGATTACCTAGAAGATGGTCCGGTGATTGAATACCTGACCAAGCTTGGTAATAGCTTGCTCGATAAGCGTCCTGATGCACGAGGTGAAACTGCCTATGAGTTTGAGTTTTTTGCAGTGCGTGATCCGGTGTTAAATGCGTTTGCTTTTCCCGGTGGTTTTATCGGATTTCATTCGGGATTGATTTTAGCTGCGCAGTCAGAGTCTGAACTCGCTTCGGTAATGGGACATGAAATTGGTCACGTCTCGCAACGGCATATCGCACGTATGCTGGGTAATCAAAAACAAGATTTTTTAATTCCGATTGCGGCCTTAATATTGGCGGCATTGGCTGCGCGTTCTAGTCCTGATGCGGCGATGGCTATGGTGATGGGTGGGCAGGGCTTGGCGATACAAAGACAGTTAAGTTTTAATCGCGACGCAGAGCGTGAGGCGGATAGGATAGGTTTTCAAATTCTGCGCGAGGGCGGTTTTGATACTGCAGGGATGCTGGCATTTTTTGGACGTATGCAAAATGCCTCACGAAATTACAGTGATAATGGTTTGTCATATTTGCGCAGTCATCCTTTGACCAGTGAACGTATGGCGGATATTCAGGGGCGCTTGTTTGGAGCGCGCTATCGCCAACGCGCTGATGGACTTGATTTTTATGTGACGCAGGCAAGGGTAAGGGTGCTGCAAGATAGCAAAGCGCAGGGCTTGATTGATGCCACGACCTACTTTGAAAATCAGGCCAAGAATGGAAATGAAGAAGCGCGTTTAAGTGCCCAATATGGATTGGCTTTTGTTGCCTTCAAGCGTAATGATTTCGTAGGATCTGAAAAACTCTTGAATGAAGTGAGTCGCCAGATCGCACAATTACCCAATCAGAAAAAATGGTTGAAAGAGACTAGTGCGTTTGCTAGTTTGGCGATTGATATAGAAATGGGCAAGAAGCGTCCCGATTTGGCGATGGCCAAAGCAAAAACGGCAATAAGAGAATTACCTTTGGCGCGCGGTTTGGCACATCAATATGCCGAAGTAATGATAGAGGCAAAAAATTACGCTGACGCTGAACAATTCTTGCGCGAACAAATCAGTCTGTACCGCCGTGAAGCAAAGTTGCAGCATTTATTGGCTAAGACCTACGCTGCTTCAGGTAAATCGGCTTTGCAGCATATCGCTTTAGCGGAAGCTTACGCCATAGAAGGTGCTTTACCAGCCGCTTTGCAGCAATTGGAAATTGCCCGACTTGACCCTGATGTGAAGTACTACGATCTATCGGTGATCGACGCCCGCGAGCGTGAATGGAAAGAAAAACATAGGGAAGAACTACAGGATGAAAAGAAGGGTAATAAGTAAACGCAGTCTTCAATTCATATCGTTGAGCGTGGGCGCGAACAGTAGTTTTGTTCGCGCATGAGCGCCACTAAGCTGCTTTTTTCCAAATTCAGAAGTCGACCCTGAATGCCGATTTGAATTGTGCTAGCAGCAGTCTCATGCGCTGGCGTGTCCATGAATTCTAGTAAGCGTGTTTCTGATAGTGGTTTTTGATTTTCTCGACTATCTTCTATCAAAAGACTTAAATCCCTGTCGTCTAATTGGCATAAATGTTGTGCTGTTTTGCACACGATATTGCCGTCATCCAACATCCAAACACGTTCTGCATGCGGCATAATTTCGCCCGTGTGCAGGCGCCAGCTTTTATCGGGTAATAGTTGCGCAATGTAGGGCGTTGTTTGTAAATCGACATAGACTTTCTGAGGCCCATTTTGGAAGTGCCAATTGCCAACCGAGTCACACAGATAATTACGGTTGATAAAGCTAAGTAAAGTGGTATTGCGAATTGGGTCGCCAGGCAAATTGAGTGCTTGCGCTCGTTCATCGCGCATGCGCCAAATGCCGCGCGCATCAAGTGCTAGCCAACCGTAACAATGCGGTACATTCGGCCATTTCGCCATGGCTGCTTTGACGATCTCATCCATGAATATTTAATCGCTTCTTAGTAGTTACTTAAGTGACCAATAATCTTATTCGGTAGCCAATCGAGTGTGCCTGGAAAATTTCCGTTCGCAAAACCGACGTGCCCACCGTGTCTAGGAAAATCTAGTGTGACATAGGATGACGCTGACTTAGGTAAAAAACGCGCAGGCATGAAAGGGTCATTTTGTGCATTCAGAACTAAGCTGGGTACGCGGATATCATTCAATATTAAGCAGGCGCTGGCACGGTGCCAGTAATCATCGACATCGCGGTAGCCATGTAAAGGTGCGGTCACCACATTGTCAAACTCATACAGGTCTTTCGCCCTTAGCATACGCTCTCTATCGAATAGTTTGGGAAATTGCTCAAGTTTGTGCAAGCATTTTGGTTTGAGCGTTTGTAGGAAATTTTTTGTATAGATTCGGTTAAATCCACGCGACAAAGTGGCACCGCTATTCGTCAGATCAAGTGGCGCAGAAACCGCGCAAGCCGCGTCAACCAAGTGCGCTTCATGTTGAGATTCGCCCAGCCAACGAAGTAGGGCATTGCCACCTAATGAAACACCACTCGCATAAAACTTGGCGTCTGGATTTTTTGCCTTGAACTCACGGTGTAAGCGGCGAATGATCCAATCTATTTCTTGTGAATCGCCGGAATGATAGAAACGTGGCGCCTGATTCGGTTCGCCTGAGCAGCCACGAAAGTGCGGTATCGCGCCTGACCAGCCTAGTTGTTTTAGTTTTGCCATTAGCGCACGTGCATAATGGCTATGGCTGGAGCCTTCTAAACCATGAAACAAAACCAGAAAAGGTTTACCTGCCTCGCCCGCAAGAAAATCAACATCAACAAAGTCTTGATCTGGCGTAATCCAACGCTCACGCCGTAATTCGACCTCTGGTTTTGTCATTAAGGTAGCTGGATAAATCGTTTGAGCATGACCACCAGCCAGCCACCAGGGAGATGAGAAATGCATAGGTATAAAACGCATTAGTGTAAAACGCTGGCTTTGAATAAATCGAGTGGCGCCTGACCAGCTGCAACCGAAGCATGGTGTGCCGCGATGCGCCAGCCACGTGGTGTTTTGACATAAATATTCGTCGCGATAATGTGTACGTCTTGAGCGATAGCATCTTTTTGATGAAACTCTTCAATGACGCTATGGACTGCGGTCAACAAATTGTGCAAAGCATGTAATTGCTGGATGTGAATGTGAACGCTACCATTTTCAAAAATGGTTTCCCAAGACGCACGGATGTCGGCATGTCCGATCAGACGTGTCGAATTGGGATGAACGCAGACAATCTCTTCATCTTCTGCCCACAAGGCCATCAATCCCTCCAGATCGCCGCGAGATATGGCGTCATAGAAGGCGGCTTCCACCTCATCGGCACTACCGTTGTGCTGTTTCTTCGCGGGCATTTGAGTGTCTTTGATAAAGAGTGACTGGCGCAGTTTTAATGTGCTTTTAATACGGTTCCAGGAGCTAAAGTGTAGACGGTGCCGCAATAGGAACAGGTCGCTGATCCACCATGTGATAAATCTAAATAAACACGCGGATGCGAGGACCACAATGGCATCGCAGGATTTGGGCAATGAGCCGGTAAGTCTTTCGCCTGTAATTCAACCGCGGGTATTGTGGGTTTGTTTGACATGTTGCGCTCCTGAATGGAAGAATTTTTCATAGAGCGTGATTTTAACGGATTCCTTTCGATTTGCGTGGGCTCTTCGAGAGACATTGATATCTATCGTCCGCCAATGGGCTAATGCTACATCTGCGTTACTCCCGCTCATACTTTTGCATGCATTCTGAGCACTGCAATTATGGTGATCGCGTAAATGTATTATGAATTAAATGAAAAAAAGAGCTAACCGCAGAGGCGCAGAGTGCGCAGAGAAAGGCAAAAAAACAAGTTTTTCTCCGCGCTCTCTGCGCCTCTGCGGCGAGGTTTTGTTGTGCCTTTTACTTTTTTCAACGATTTTTCTTATGATTTTCTTCATGCTTTTGCCTCCCGTTCTCCAACTTGGTCATAAGCAAGTATTTGCTGCGGGCAGTACAATATCGTCTTTATGTAGCAGTGCAAGTGTGGCACGCAAGTAAAAATGTCTTTTCTTCCCCCAGATGTTCACTAAACGTTCACTATGTTAAAAGATTGGAATTCTCCCCTGTATCGTGAAGGCTTCAAGGCCTCCGCCCCTTCCTTATTCGGGATGGCTGCATGGGGTATGGTGGTCGGTATCGCGATGATTAAAGCGGGCTTGAGTTTGCCGCAAGCTTTGGGTATGACACTCCTAGTGTTCGCGGGTTCTGCGCAATTGGCGGCTTTGCCTTTGATCGTGGCTAATGCGCCGATCTGGGTGATTTTTGCCACGGCATTGATCGTCAATTTGCGTTTTCTGATTATGTCCGCTTTGGTCGCGCCACGATTTGCGCATTTGCCATGGATGCATCGTACATTCCTAGGTTTTTTGACGGGCGATATTTCGGCGCCTTTGTTTATGCAACGATTCCCTACAATGTGGCAAAGCGCTGCGGAAGAACGGGATCAGGTTTTGTATTTAAAAGGATTAATTGTACCGAACTGGTTTGTCTGGCAAGCAGGGTCAATTTTAGGGATTTTGGCTGGAAGCCAGGTGCCTATGCATTGGGGATTGGGGTTTGCCGGTACCTTAGCCATTTTGTGTATTTTGTTGCCTTTAATGCGAAATCGCCCTGGTTTTATTGGTGTGCTCGTCGCCGGTGTTATCTCGGTAGTGGCGCACGGCATGCCGTATAAATTAGGTTTGTTACTTGCGGTATTGGTAGGTATGACCGTCGCGATGTGGGTAGAAGAGCATTTTGACCCTGAAGCTGCCGTGGTTCCGCCGGAGAGTCAAGATGAGTGATATTGAAATCTGGATAGTCATTATTTTACTAACTGTCGCAACGATCATAGATAGAAGTGCTTTTTGGTTAGTCGGTCATCATATTAATTTGCCAAAACGGGTACAAGAAGCTTTGCGTTATGCGCCGAGTTGTGCCTTGGCAGCGATTGTCGTTCCAGATTTTTTTATCAACGACGATCAACTTATCACTACCTTGCATAATCCTAAATTAATAGCAGGAATAGCAGCAGCTATCTTCTATTTGTGGAGGAAAGACATGCTACAGACCATCTTTTTTGGTATGGGAATATTCACCTTGGTGCGTCTTTATTTTTGATAAGGACTTACGCAAAACAGACGCTAGCGTCGTTGGTTCGCCTCGCCGTACAACCGTACTGTCTTCGGCTTCCCGCCTAGCTAGCGCAATTTTGCGTAAGTCTTATTGATGCCACTGCTGTAGTAAGAATCTAGTTTTTTTGATCATAATGATCCATACTTATGTCGTGAAAAATCAATAATGATTTTCGCATAACATAGAAATGGAGCCAACTTGGAAAATGTCTACTCAGCACCAAATGCAGATTTATCAAACGCGCCGGAAGACGATGATACTTATCAGCCCAAAATGTGGGCCTTATCAGGTCGTTTAGGACGAATTCGCTATCTCGCTTATTTAAACATCACGATGATAATGTTGATGTTGCCAATTGGTATTTTGGCGGCAATTTTGATTCCATCTTTGGCAAAAAATAGTGACGGTCCTGGGACTGCAATTATTTTTGCCTTATATATTCCGATGTTTGTGGTTTCTATCATTTATGCAAAACGTCGATTGAATGATCTCGATCATTCGGGGTGGTGGAGCATTTTGATATTTGTCCCTTTTGTTAATTTTCTTATCGGTTTGTATTTGGTTTTCGGGCCAGGTAGCGAGGGCAGTAATCGATTTGGGAAACGACCAAACAAGAATCCAGGCTGGTTGTTTTTGGTAATCATCCTTCCTTTCATGCTGATTGGTATTCTTGCCGCAATCGCAATACCTGCTTATCAGCAGTACACGGCGAGAGCAAAGGCCGCAGCTGCTAAGATAGAAGCATCCATCCCATCAAATCAGGGAGCACCGGAAGTACCCGGGAATCGCTAATTTACGACGTGAAAAAAAAGCGCTGATTTCAGTAAATGCTGTTCAGTTAAGCGAACAAGGTGGGTAATTCTGCGTCAAAACCCCTCTGCGTCTCGGCGTTGAGGGGTTTTTATTTTTTTTGTCCAAAGCCACAAAGTCAATTCAGATAAAATCTCGTATTTTCTCACTGAGATGTTCGCATATTTGCCTTAACTGAACGGCATGAGCCGATTTCAGCGCCCCTTTTGTGACGGTGAATTGCTTGCAAGCTTACTTTATAAAGCGCCACTTTCTTTGATCTCCAAATACCGATTGACCAGACTGAAACTGAGTCGCTCGGGAAGGATATCTATTAAGTGCGTTGCGCGTATGCCCAAACGTTTGATAGCTTGTTCGCGTTGTTGTAAGTAATGCGTGCTCGCCGCATAGCGCAATGCATCGGGAAACTGTTGTACCGGTGTACTTAATGCGGTGTCCAATGATTTTTCTCTCAAACTCGCGCACAACACTAAATGCTTAGTGGAAAGTAGCTCGCAAGCGGTACGCATGGCTTGATCATCTTCGTCACGCAGATTGGTAATCAGTACAACGAAGGCGCGCTTATTCAGTTTATTTAGTAATGTACTTGCCGCTAAGGTGTAATCGGGCGCGACTTCGCTTGCTTGCAGATCGTAAACGCCGGCTAAAATTCTATCTAAGCCCACACGTCCTTTGTGCGGTGCTAGCCATCGATTATCGCCACCAAATGTCATTAAGCCAATCGCATCACCTTGTTTTTGTGCGATAAAACTGAGTGTTAATATCGCGTTAAGTGCGTGGTCAAAATGATTGGTAAGGCCATCTTGTGCCAGCATACGCCGCCCAGTATCGAGCAAGAAAATAATTTGTTGATCGCGTTCTTCCTGGTACTCACGACTGATTGGTTTTTGATAGCGTGCGCTTGCTTTCCAATCGATGGATCTCTGGCTATCGCCTTGGCGGTAATCGCGCAATTGCCGAAAATCGGTGCCTTCGCCACGACGGCGTTTACGAATCGCGCCCAGGCTTGGAGAACGTCTATCGGTTGCGTTTAAGCTATTACCCAATAATTTAGAAAAATCGGGAAAGACTTTGACCGCATGTGTTTCGCCAATACGAAATTGACGCTCCCATAATTGATAAAAAGCACGCACACGGACGAAGGCTGGGCCGAATTCGGCATCGCCCCGACTATTTGGACGCAGCCTATAGGTGACCGCAGTAAAACCCTTGGCGGCGACCACGGTCGTATGCGGCAAACCTTCTAGCTGCCAAGCTGTCGGGTAATCATCGACGAGATCCAGGTGTACTTGGTATGGACTATGGTTATGTATCGTTAAAGTGACGTTGCTCCACACATCGACAGGCCATACACCTTGTAAAGTACGGGTAATGTTAAGATCGGGCGCACGTCTTAGCTCCCACAAATCTGCCAGTGTGCATAAAGCTAAAAGGCCAAGGGAGGCCCAGACATAAGTCGCGATTTGCGGTAACACTAGCTGTAAAAAGCTTAGTGCAACTAAGGCAAAAAAGATCATTAATAAGCGACGTGAAGGCGTCATGCGATCTGTCTTTCTCGTTTTTTAGTATTTTATTTTTAGGCGCGTGGCGCAGGAATCTGTTCTATCAGCTTGCTTAAAATATGGTCGCTGCTCAAACCGTCAAGTTCACTCTCAGGTGACAAGGTAACGCGGTGACGCAATACGGGTAAGCAAGCGATTTTAATATCATCGGGTGTCACGAAATCACGCTGATTGAGCAGCGCAAAAGCACGGGCGATTCGGATCAAGGCGATACTGCCGCGTGGTCCCGCACCGATAGAAATTCCCGGACAATCGCGGGTCGCCCGGACGATACGCACAGCATAGTTCGCCACCGCTTCGTCGACACTGATTTGTGCCACGATATGCTGTAGAGCGATGATGGTTTCTGGTTTGATGATAGTGTTGACTGGTTTCACGTCTAAACTATCGCCAACGCGTTTATGCGTGACGATATGTAACATCGCTAATTCTTCTTTTTCGCTAGGGTAGCCGATGTGGCATTTCACCAAGAAGCGATCTAACTGCGCTTCCGGTAAGGGATAGGTACCTTCGCTCTCCAGCGGATTTTGCGTTGCCAGCACCATGAATGGCGCGTCTAAACCATGCGACTCATTTTCTATGGTCACTTGGCGCTCTTGCATAACTTCTAATAAGGCTGATTGCGTTTTAGCCGGTGCCCGGTTAATTTCATCGGCGAGTAAGAGGTTGGTAAAAACAGGCCCTTTACGCACGCTAAAAGTCTGGTTCTTCATATCGTAAATAGCATGTCCCATGACGTCCGCAGGCATTAAGTCGGGAGTAAATTGAACTCGCGAAAATTGGCCTGAAAAAGTTTTAGCCAAGGCTTTTACTAATAGAGTTTTACCTAAACCGGGTACGCCTTCTAACAAAATATGACCACCCGCCAAACAGCATGCTAATACCTGATCGAGTACCTCGTGTTGACCCACCACGGCGCGTTGTATTTCTTCACGCATACGGGCGACAATGTCGCAGGCTTGTTGGTATTTTTCTGGTGCGATGCCAGAAGTAGTTGTGGCAGCAGGGTTATTGTTAGCGGTAAGGTTTTCAACAGAACTAGGATTAGTGCTCATAGTGCGCTCTCAATTGTTGGAGGTATTGAATTTGGCGGGTAAATAAATGCGGATTACTAGAGGCTGCGTCGTGCCAGGCATGCGCAAGATGCTCATGATTGAGTTGGCAAACTTGTGCTAAACGTAATAACTGATCGTTGACGGATAGTTTTTGTAATTCGGGTGCGCGTTTTTGCAATACCTGTTTGGTCGATATGCGAACCGCTGTCAGCAGTAAATCGCGACCAACAGCGCTACTCCAGGCCCAGCGGCCACTCGCTTCTATGTGTTCCATTAAGGAGCGACGTTCCCAATTTGTCTCCGGCAAGATTGCACCGAAACGGGTGACGGTGCGCCAGAATAAAAGCGTAATGGCTACCGCGAGTAAGCACAGTGCGACAGGGAAAGCATTCCACAGCAATTCATACCAAGTAGGAATTTTGAGTCTCTGCACTATCGTCACGCCCTGATTTTTGGGATTGAGTTTAATCAAAGCCAACAGTAATTCGGCATGATCGTAATATCGCAAGCCTTGCAGCTCAAAAATATTTTCCGAGAGTACGGCAATATGGCCTTTGCCAAAGGCATAAACCTGCAACACATCAGCGTGTTCATCGGTAAATAAGGGGGTGCGACTATTTGGACTCGATTTCAGTTTTACATGGGGTTTGCGTAGTGTTAATGGATACGCGATACCAGGCATGTTGATTGAGACACTGTGAAAGTACTTAACACCTGTGCGCTCGTCATAGAACGTGGATACGCCTAGGTAGTCGCCTATAGGATCACGAATTAAAGGCGTCGCAACGCGCTTGGGTTTTTGACCCGGGACATGCTCCGCGTCATCGTCTTGCTCATTGTCCTCAGGCACTGTGTTAGGCTCATCGCCCTCATAGTTCTCATCATCAGCATCGGCCTGTGCGCTTGCTTCGGTCTTTTCGCTTGCAGCTTCCTCTGAGGCGCTCGCAGCAGCACCCGCAGCCTTAGGCACTTTTTGGGTCGACAGTTTAGGAAAGGTAATTAGGGTGTTTCCCTCTGCTATCCATGCGAACAGGACAGTGGTTTGATCTTTGTTCATATAGCCGTCGTTATCAGCAATAATGAGCGTTCCTTTGGGTGCGCTTTTGATCAACTGTTCGGTCAAGACGGGTGCTAGCTGCACCTGATACTGGCGCTTTTCTAATAAACGCGTCGCAGCAACCATAGGATTTTTATTAAAAGCGCTTGAAGGATTTTCTCGAGCAAGCCAGCTTTTTTCTAGTGTCGATACCCACCAGACTATGCCAGCGATGAGTAGGGCAATTAACAGGATCCACACAAAACCCACGGCGCTAAGCCCGCCAGACTGCCGGAATGATTTGAGTTGCTTACTCATGTCAACTCTCCATTTGCTGTCGCTTCATGGTGTTGGCTTGGTTTAGTCGCTGTCGTTTTGTCGGTGGCAAATTCCTGATCCCAATCCTGACAAAGCAGCTTGATGTCCGTTGGAAAACGGTGCGCGTACGCTGCACTCAACCAAATTGTCGTGCACGTTTCAACTATGCGCAGGCATTGTGCATCGAGTTCATGCAATCGATGCGCGATATGTGCTAAACGTAGACAATCATTCTCTGTAGCGCCCTGACCAATTTGCATGCCATGTACATTCACTAAGCGTGACAGTGTGGCACGGTACATAAGTGCAATAGCGGCGCGCTGTTGCCCATTATTCCAAAGCTCGAGCGCACTGGCACTTACATTATCGGGCAGTGATTCGGGGCGAATATCCAAACCACCGACTTCGGTCGCGAAGTGGTTTTTCTCAGGTAAAGTGAAATTCCAAACTTGCTTGCGATAACGTAATAGGAGCCAGCCGACAAAAAACAAGCCAGCGATAATCGCGATGTATTTAAGCACTAAGGCAAGCAGACTAAGATCAAGTTTACTTTTCTTGGGCGCTGTTTGGTCAGCTCTTTTCCAGGTTTCTTGACAAATGTAAGGCCGCAATTCTTCTGCTTGATAAATCGTATCGATATCATTTCTGATCTCTTGTTGCTGTTGGCTGTTAGCCTGAGCGCGATCACGTGGTTCATCTTTTAACCATTTTGGTTTTTCGCATTTTTCTTCTGGATTCTGCTTAATCGCCGTAGTTTGGTCTGCAGCATAAGCATCGTTTTGTGAAATTAAGAAACTAGAAAAACACAGAACCAAAATTCCCACGATTGCTTTGCCATTAGCTGCCTTCTTAGCCTGGGCTGGCTTTAATTGGCGCAGCATAATTTCTATATCCCAAGCCTCCAAACTTGCGCGGCGATTCAGATATAAAGTAAAACTACAGGCCACAAACACAGGCCCTATAATGCCGGCCGAAATGCCGTAGGCAGCAAAACTTAAAAATAGCCACAACGAGGATTCGCTGCTGCTCAAATCTGCAGTAAAGAGCGCGAAGGGGTTAATAGCGAGATCGTCGCTAATAAAAATGCCAATAAAAGCGAACATGCCGAGTTGCAACAAGCCTTCAAAATGCGCGCAAGCGATGCCAAACCAGCTTGCCGAACCTATCGTCCTATTTCCAATTACACGGATGCGTTTCGCCGCCATTTTTCCGCGTGCACCTTCTAGTTGCCAGATTGCTTGATACAGTCCACGACCAGCCGAAAACAGTCGCCACCAAACCAATAAACGAAACCAGCCGCCACCGCATTGACTTGGCCAAGCGCGAATAGCTTGCTGCCAGCTCACGCTTTCACCAAATACACGGCGCGATAAAATATACAGTGGTGCTCGTTCCAGCAAAGGCCGTATCCACCACGCGATGGCCAGCCACCAGGCACCGCCAAAGAAACCAAAATGGGGTACAAAGAAAGCTGCTAAACCACACAGAAAAATGGTCGGTAACCATAGCATCAACCACGTGATATACACCACAGCAGCGTTGCTACGCAATAGCGCGAAACCCAAATCCAATGCCTGGGCATTGGGGCGCGGACGTAAATCGATTTGTAATTGATCGAGTTGCACTGACCTAGCTCCTGACCCGACCAGCGACAATAAAAAAGCCGATTACCAGCAACCAGCATAGCGCACCAACCGCATATTTAACCGAATGCGGTATGACAGGGCTAGCGCTCCAAAAAGCCTCGAAGAATGCGGCGATGAAAGTCAAAATCGACGCGCCGACCAAGACCGGAAACATGCGCTGGCTGGCGGCATATAAGGCGCGTCTGCGACTCAAACGTCCTGGGTGAATTAAGGATAGGCCTAAACGCATACCTGCCACACCCGAGAGCAGCATGCCGACAATCTCAAAGCTGCCGTGAGTAATTACAAACGACCAAAAATTATGACGGGTGGCAGGATCGGCAGTTAACCAGCTTGCTACCACACCCATACCCAAACCATTGACACCCATGATGTACAGGGCGGGGATACCACCGAATATGCCTGCACCGAAGGTACGGAAGTCGATAGAGATATTGTTCCAGATATACATGCCGAACATCGCAAAATCGCCTTCCGCGCCGCGACCGACGCCAATTTTGCCTGACATGTACATCTGACGCATTTTTTCTAGTCTCTCGGCTGACGAAAAGCTATAGGCCATCTCAGGATTAAACCAGACCAATACGCCCACCAGCAATCCAACACCCCAAAAAGCCAGGCATACAAACAGTAGCAAACGCCATTCTTCGCGCACCCTTTGTGGGAATTCATTCAATAACCAACGATGTAGAGTCATGGGGCGTTCCACCGCAGTTCCATACAAAAGTTGGTGGCAATCGCTTACCATTTTCTGTAAATAGTCGGTGAGCGCAGGTGAGTAACCACGTTGCAGCGCTAAAGCAAGGTTTTGACACAGACGTCGATACAAGGCCGGAAATTCATGCAATCCGACGGGTGCCGCCGTATTTTTCTTTTTGTTGTTTTGGTCAAGTATGGTTCTAATCTGATCCCACAGTGCTTCATTTTGTACTTCAAATTGTTTCTGCTTCATAAACTTATTCCTGCGACATAGGCACGTAAACGCGCTAATGATGCTTCCCCCGTTTGACCTGTGATCGCTTGCGCCAAGCTCGCAAGTTCTAACATACGAGCTTGCGGTATGCTTTTTTCACGCTCAAACATCGCGATTAATGTTCTTTGCTGTTCAGGTGTCAGTGGGTATGCTAAGGCCCATGCCTCGCTGTCTTCTGTGGGGGACATATGCAGGGTAGGGCGAAGCAAGTTAGGGTCGCGGTAGACCACTTGAGTGCCGGCAACGATATCGCCTAAGCGACGAAACTGGGTATCAAAGAGCATGCATAGCAAGCCAGTGAAATAGAAAAAAGGCAGAAAATCGCCGACTAGCACTAAGTTACGTAACACCGATTCGCGCCAACCGACCGGAAGACCATCGGCACGCAGTACTTGCAAGCCCAGCGCGCGTTTTCCTAAAGTCCGCCCATCCCAATACACTTCACAAATAATCGCATAGCCCCAGTACAAGACAAATCCACTGATTAGTATTAAACCCGTACCTAGCTTAAATTGTCCCAGCACAGCTGAGAGCGAAGACATCGCGACAAAATAGATAAAAAAATCAATCGCCCAAGCCCAGGCACGTGGAGCTGGTCCGGCTGGTGTGAGTAGTAGACGTACGCCCTCAGGAGTGATCAGAGACAAGCGTCCATTTAGCATATGTTTTTTTTCATATCGATGGCTATTGTGTAGTTTACTTAAAATGGCTACAAAATGAGTAATTTATTAATGTTTTCTGATTGCCAATTAAAGTGGGTGCTGTAGGAAAGTTTGACTAATTGGCAAGTCGTGGATTGTAGCAAGAAAAATGTCGTGCATGTCTGAAATGCCGTTCAGGAATGATCAAAACTAAAATTCTTCAAGCCTGAGTCGCCAAGCGGCGCTGCTAGAAGCCTGGCATTGATTGGATCTCTTCATGTGTTTTTTGAGCCTCTGTCTCACCGTGTTGAAGTTTTTTCAGTACCTATTTTTATTTTCTTCATCCAATTGACCTGATATTCACGAGAAAAATCGCGAATCGGCCTCGTGATTTGGTAAAATGCTCGATTAATTTAGAAACCTCACAGGATAGTTGGTTTTATTGCTTTTAAAGTAATTTTGTTGCCCTGTGGCGTTGTGAAAATACCTACCTCGATTTAATTCCTTCTCATCTTAACTGGTCCTGCTATGCAATTTAATCGTCTGAGCGATCTCATCGCTGCTAATAAACTCCAAGGTCAACGTGTCTTTATTCGTGCAGATTTGAACGTACCGCAAGATGATGCTGGCAATATCACAGAAGACACACGTATTCGTGCTTCGGTTCCAGCAATTCAACAAGCTTTGCAAGCAGGCGCTGCCGTGATGGTGACATCGCACTTGGGTCGTCCGACGGAAGGTGAATTTAAGCCAGAAGATTCTTTGGCTCCGGTTGCTAAGCGCTTATCGGAGTTGTTAGGCGTGACGGTTGAACTCAAACAAGATTGGATTGATGGCGTCGATGTTGCCGCTGGTCAGGTTGTCTTGTTAGAAAACTGCCGTGTGAATAAGGGCGAGAAAAAGAATGATGACGCGCTCGCGCAAAAAATGGCGAAGTTATGCGACATCTACGTGAATGATGCTTTCGGTACTGCACATCGTGCGGAAGCGACGACGCATGGCATTGCTAAATATGCGCCTATCGTTTGCGCTGGTCCTTTGCTGTCTGCAGAACTGGACGCTTTAGGTAAAGCACTCGGCCATCCAGCACGCCCATTGTCAGCGATTGTGGCTGGCTCTAAAGTTTCCAGTAAGTTGACGATCTTAAAATCCCTCGCCGAAAAAGTCGATCAATTGATCGTTGGTGGTGGCATCGCAAATACCTTCATGCTGGCAGCGGGTTTGAAAATTGGTAAGTCGTTAGCAGAAGCGGATTTGGTTGGCGAAGCGAAAGCGATCATGGACATGATGGCAGCACGCGGCGCGATCGTACCTATCCCAACAGATGTCGTTTGTGCGAAAGAGTTTTCTCCAACAACTGTCGCGACAGTTAAAGCGGTTGCCGATGTACAAGACGACGACATGATTTTGGATATCGGCCCTGAAACAGCAAAGGTTTTAGCTGCACAAATCCGCCAAGCTGGCACTATCGTTTGGAACGGCCCAGTCGGTGTATTTGAATTCGATCAATTCGGTAATGGCACCAAAGTATTGGCTGAAGCCATTGCTGATTCCAAAGGTTTTTCAATTGCTGGCGGTGGCGATACCTTAGCGGCGATTGCGAAGTACAACATAACAGAAAAAATTGGTTATATCTCGACAGGCGGCGGCGCTTTCTTGGAGTTTTTGGAAGGTAAGACTTTGCCAGCGGTAGAGATTTTGTTGCAAAGAGCAGCAGATTGAAAAAGTAAACCTCTCAACACAGAGACACCGAGACACGGAGGGGGAACGGAGAAGTGCTAAAAAAACAGTAGAAAATATTCGAGACTTTTCTTGAATTCTCTTGATTTTCTCTGTGTCTCCGTGTCTCTGTGTTGAGAGGTTTTAAAAAAGATTTTAAGTTTAAGCCCGACCTTGTAAAAATTATCCATCAGGAGATTCAATGTTACGCGGAACCAAAATTGTAGCGACAGTAGGCCCGGCATCCAATGATTTGGATACCTTAGTGAGTATGTTAAAAGCTGGTGTGAATGTGGTTCGATTGAATTTCTCACATGGCAAAGCACAGGACCATATTGATCGCGCTGCTCTGGTGCGTAAAGCGGCGGAAGTCTGCGGTATAGAAATCGCGATCATGGCGGATATGCAAGGTCCGAAAATCCGTATTGGCAAGTTTGAAAACAGCAAAATTCAAATTGAAAACGGCGATAAATTTATTCTGGATGCGGATTGCACCTTGGGTAATCAAGAGCGCGTTGGCCTCGATTACAAAGCCTTGCCACGTGATGTGAAGCCAAACGACGTATTGCTGCTGAACGATGGCTTGATCGTCTTGATCGTTGATAAAGTCATTGGAAATGAAATTCATACCACAGTGAAGATCGGTGGTGAGTTATCGAATAACAAGGGTATCAATCGTCAAGGTGGCGGCTTAACCGCACCAGCGTTGACAGCGAAAGATATGGAAGACATCAAAACAGCGATGTCTTTCCAAGCCGATTATCTGGCGATTTCTTTCCCAAAAAATGCCACTGATATGGAAATGGCGCGTCAACTGGCGAACATCGCTGGTGAGCCGTATAACCATAAACCGATGATGATTGCGAAGATAGAACGTGCTGAAGCGATCCCTGCGTTGCAAGAAATTCTCGATGCTTCTGATGGCATTATGGTGGCGCGTGGCGATTTGGCGGTAGAAGTCGGCAATGCCGCGGTTCCTGCTTTGCAAAAACGCATGATCAAAATGGCGCGTGCATCGAATAAATTGGCAATCACAGCAACGCAAATGATGGAGTCCATGATTGTGAACGCCGTGCCAACCCGTGCGGAAGTCTCCGACGTGGCGAATGCGGTATTGGATGGTACAGATGCAGTGATGTTGTCAGCAGAAACAGCGTCCGGCAAATATCCGATTGAAACGGTAGAAACCATGGCAGCGATTTGTCTGGAAGCTGAGAAGTTCCAAGAGTGCAAATTGGATGCCGACTTCTTGAATTTGCAGTTCACACGTATCGATCAATCGATTGCTTATGGTGCTTTATTCACTGCCCATCATTTGCGCGTTCAAGCGATTGCGGCTTTGACGGAATCTGGATCGACAGCTTTATGGATGAGTCGCCAAAGTATTGACGTGCCCTTGTTTGCGCTGACACCAAGTGTCGCAACGATGCGTAAAGCCGCTTTGTACCGTAATGTGCAGACTTTCAAATTGCCGTACAACCCAGACCGCGATTTAGTGTTAAAAGAAGCGGAAAATGTCTTGCTTGATAAAGGCGCCGTGAAAAAAGGTGATTTGATCGTGGCGACTTGGGGTGAACAAATGGGTAAAGTGGGTGGTACAAATGCAATGCGGATAGTAAAAATCGGCGAATAAATTTCGGCACCTCTATAAATCCAATTGTAGGGCGCATTGTTTCGTTGCAAAGCCTCGCAATACCGACGTATTGCTGCGTTTTGCGCCTCGCACTGCATCCCTAAAATTGAATTTTTAGAGGTGCCGAATCAGAAAAGTAATGAACAAAATTCAAAACTGGCAAAGTCACAAAGCCATAAGCTACTGGAAGTGCTGAGTAAGCGTAGCGAGCGGTCACAGTTTGGATTGAGAAGCGCAGCTGTACTTGAGTACAGCGAGCATCGCCAATTCAAAATGTGGTCGCGCAGTAGCTTAATCAGCATTTCCAAAGGAAGATTTTTTTATTTGGAGTAAAAACTATGTCTCTCGTATCTATGCGTCAATTGCTGGACCATGCAGCTGAAAACGGCTATGGTATTCCAGCGTTTAATGTCAATAATTTGGAACAAGTTACTGCGATCATGGAAGCGGCGAATGAAGTCGGCGCGCCGGTGATTATGCAAGCCTCTGCTGGTGCGCGTAAGTACGCTGGTGAAGCTTTCTTGCGTCATTTGATTTCTGCTGCGGTCGAAGCTTATCCGCATATCCCAGTGGTCATGCATCAAGATCACGGCCAATCGCCAGCAGTTTGTATGGCAGCGATTAAGTCTGGTTTCACCTCCGTGATGATGGACGGTTCCTTGATGGAAGACGGTAAGTCTGTCGCTAGCTACGAATATAACGTTGCGGTATCCAAAGAAGTCGTGAAATTCTCTCACTCTATTGGTGTGACAGTGGAAGCAGAATTGGGCGTATTGGGTTCTTTGGAAACCATGATGGGCGACAAAGAAGATGGTCACGGTGCCGATGGCAAGATGACGCGTGAACAGTTGTTGACTGATGTTGCGCAGGCTGCTGATTTCGTCAAACAAACGCAGTGTGACGCTTTAGCGATTGCAATCGGTACTTCCCACGGTGCATACAAATTCTCTCGCAAGCCTACCGGTGATATTTTGGCGATTGATCGTATTAAAGAAATCCACACACGCATTCCGAATACGCATTTGGTGATGCACGGTTCTTCATCCGTCCCGCAAGAATTACTCGAAGAAATTCGTCAGTTCGGTGGCGACATGAAAGAAACTTATGGCGTGCCAGTCGAAGAGATCGTCATCGGTATTCAAAACGGTGTACGTAAAATCAATATCGATACGGACATTCGTTTGGCAATGACCGCAGCGATTCGTCGTTACATGTTTGAAAATCCAAGCAAGTTTGATCCACGTGATTATTTGAAACCAGCGCGCGAAGCAGCGAAGTTGGTTTGTAAAGCACGTTTCTTGGCATTCGGTTGCGAAGGTCAAGCGGCAAAGATCAAGCCTCTGACTTTGGAAAAAGTTGCAGAACAATATAAATCAGGTGCATTAGCTCAGGTTGTTAACTAATCTGAGCCGATCACTTTTTAGATCGAAGTAAATCGGGCGCGTGGTGCGCCCCGCAGGGAGATTCAAAGCTTGTTTATTGATGCGTTTAACGTATTGATAAAGAACTGATGAATCTCCCTTCAGCATTTTTTTTGAGACCACATTATGACTACGCAAATAAACTCCACTTTACATTCGCTACCACTGTTAGGTCGTGGCAAAGTCCGTGATAACTATGCCGTTGGCGAAGATAAACTGTTGATCGTGACGAGTGATCGCTTGTCTGCGTTTGACGTGATCATGAATGAAGCGATTCCTGATAAAGGACGCGTGCTCAATCAAATGGCGAATTTCTGGTTTGAAAAACTCGGTCATGTGGTGCCAAATCATTTGACTGGTATCGATCCAGTTTCTGTCGTCGCAGCTGATGAAGCTGAACAGGTCCGCGGTCGTGCCGTGGTTGCGAAACGCTTGAAACCTATCATGGTGGAAGCGGTAGTGCGTGGCTACATCATTGGTTCTGGTTGGAAAGATTATCAAGACACAGGCGCGATTTGCGGCATACAATTGCCAGCCGGTTTGCCACAAGCGGCTAAATTAGATGCGCCGATTTTTACCCCAGCGGCAAAAGCTGAAATGGGTGAGCACGATGAGAACATCAGCTTTGCTGAAATGGAAAAACGCATAGGCGCAGAACTCGCCGCCAAGATGCGCGACATCAGTATCCAGCTTTACACCGAAGCAGCAAACTACGCAGCAACACGCGGCATCATCATCGCTGATACGAAGTTTGAATTTGGTCTCGATGACAATGGCGTATTGCATTTGATGGATGAAGTATTGACCGCGGACTCGTCACGTTTCTGGCCAGCAGATTCCTATGCAACGGGTATTTCTCCACCATCATTTGATAAACAATTTGTGCGTGATTACTTAGAGACGATCACGACATGGAATAAGACTGCACCAGCGCCAACTTTGCCAGACGAAGTCGTGCAAAAAACCGCAGCGAAATACCGTGAGGCCTTAGAGCGCTTAACGGGTGAAAGTTTGAAGGCCTAATATGAGCGATGCAACATTAAATGCCGCGCCGATCATCGGTGTCGTGATGGGCTCTTCATCCGATTGGGATGTGATGCAACATGCGGTAAGTATGTTAAAAGAATTCGGCATTCCTTTTGAAGCACAGGTTGTCTCAGCGCATCGTATGCCGGATGAAATGTTCGCTTACGCTGAGACTGCGCGCAGTCGTGGCATACGCGGCATTATCGCTGGCGCAGGTGGTGCGGCGCATTTGCCTGGCATGATCGCGGCGAAAACCATCGTGCCAGTATTTGGTGTGCCTGTGCCATCCAAGTATTTGCGTGGTGAAGACTCATTGCTGTCGATTGTGCAAATGCCTAAAGGCGTACCAGTGAATACCTTTGCGATTGGTGAAGCCGGTGCCGGTAATGCGGCCTTGGCAGCGATTGCAATGTTGGCGACCACCGATGATGCAATGGCAGCCAAATTGGAAGCCTTCCGCGTTAAGCAAACGCAAGCTGCGCGGGATATGCATTTGCCTTTGTAATGCGACAGCTTTGGCGAATCAGTAAATTTCTTTCGCCGTAGAAACACATAGATCGCAGTATTGTTATTTTTAAGTGCAGGCCATTCAGGCGTCATCCCTGCGCAGGCAGGGATCCAGTGTCTTTAGGCTTTTACGCCGCTGGATTCCCGCCTCCGCGGGAATGACATTGAGTAACAAGCGCTCTAGATTTTTTAGTTTTGTACTAGCATCAAACCACGTTTCAAATCGCATTTAATTTGTATCGCACCAGCATGGAAAAACCAACGATGTCCACTTCTATTACCAACACCAATCCACAATTCCCCAACAACAAAACCAGCATGTTAGGTATGGTTGGTGGTGGACAATTAGGACGTATGTTTGTGCATGAAGCACAAGCTTTAGGTTTTAAAGTGATGGTGCTGGAACCTGAAGCAGGCAGCCCAGCTGCACATGCAGCGGATGCACATATTCAAGCCGCTTACGATGATGCTGGCGGATTGCAGCAATTGGCAGCAGCCTGTACTTCGTTCACGACGGAGTTTGAAAACGTCCCCGCAGCAAGTTTGGCTAAGCTGGCGGAGACCGGCTTTGTCGCGCCAAGTGCGGCATGCGTATCGATCGCCCAAGACCGTATCGAAGAGAAAGCATTCTTTACGCGTTGCGCGCCACAAACCGGTATCTTGCCAGCACCGCATGCAGTCTTACGAACGCCAGAAGATCTGGAACAAGTTAGTGCCGATTTATTCCCAGGCATTTTGAAAACAGCACGCATGGGTTACGACGGTAAAGGTCAGGTGCGAGTCAAGTCAATGGAAGAACTTCGCACGGCATTTAACAATCTCAAAGGTGTCGTTTGCGTGTTGGAAAAAATGCTACCACTCGCCTATGAGATTTCTGTATTGGTAGCACGTGGTGCAGATGGTCAAGCAGTCGTCTATCCGATTGCAGAAAATGTGCATCGTGATGGTATCTTGTTTACGACTACCGTGCCTAGCCCGCACGTCTCTGAGCAAGCAGCAATGAAAACCCAAAATGCCGCATTGAAGCTAATTGCAGATATCAATTATGTCGGCGTGCTCTGTATCGAATTTTTCGTCTTGCAAGATGGCTCCGTGGTCGTCAATGAAATGGCACCGCGCCCACACAATAGTGGTCACTACACAATTGATGCTTGCGTGACTAGTCAGTTTGCTCAGCAAGTGCGAGCGATGGCGCGACTTCCTTTGGGCGATGTGCGTCAGCATTCACCTTGCGTCATGTTGAATATTCTTGGTGATATCTGGTTCGATGGCGAAACTGAACGTCAACCTGCTTGGGATAAAGTCTTAGGCTTACCATCAGCCCATGTGCATTTATACGGCAAGGCTGAAGCGCGTCGTGCGCGCAAGATGGGACACATCACTTTCATCGCACCGAGTTTGGAACAAGCACAAGACGAGATGCGTCAGGCCTGTGAAATTCTCGGCATCGCTGTTTGATTACGGCAGAGGTTGAGATTGGATTCTTCTGAACAAATTCTTGCCGCTGCGCGAGCCTTAGAGCAGGGCGCATTAGTCGGCTTTCCGACAGAAACCGTGTACGGCCTTGGTGCCGATGCGGAGAATGTCGATGCAGTCGCGAATATTTATCAAGCTAAAGGTCGCCCCTCAAATCATCCCGTCATTGTGCACATTGCACCAGAAGCCGATATTACCTATTGGGTGAAAGAGGTTCCAGCGCTAGCGCAAGCATTAATCAATGCATTTTGGCCTGGCCCACTTACCTTGATTTTGACGCGCGCCGATCATATTCCGGATGCGGTTTCTGGTGGTCAAGATTCAATAGGGATTCGTTGTCCCTCACATCCGGTAGCACAAGCATTATTGCGTGCGTTCAAGGGCGGCAAGGGCGGTGTGGCTGCGCCATCAGCGAATAAGTTTGGCCATGTTAGCCCAACCAAAGCCGAACATGTCCTAGAAGAGTTTCCCGCAGAAGTGGCGAGTGGCATGATTGCCGCCGTGCTCGATGGCGGACAAAGTGATGTAGGCATAGAATCGACGATTGTTGATATGAGTCGCTTACCAACACATGGCCCTGTCCTGTTACGCCCTGGTCATATCAGCGCACTGCAATTGGAGCAGGTGTTGGGCATGGCAGTGAAGGCGCCAGATCAAGCCGCACCACGCGCCTCCGGTACTTTGGAAGCACATTACGCACCGAGTACGCCAGTAGCGATGATCGCAGTAGAAGAGCTGGAGTTGATTATTTCTCGATTGCTCTGCGCTGGAAAACGTATTGCAGTGATGGCCTATCAGCCGCATACAGCCAACACGCAACTGCAAGGCTGGCGCCAACTCAATCCTGATCCAGTTTCCTACGCCCATGACCTGTATGCCGATCTGCGCGAGCTCGATCATGTCGGTGCCGATATTATTTTGGTAGAAGCTTTGCCGACAGGGCGCGAGTGGCAAGGCGTGGCAGATCGCTTGCGTCGTGCTGCGTTTGATTCTCAGGGAGTTCTTGAGCGCTTGTTGCTGGGTTGATGGGGGGAGGTATGGCAGTGTTTAAATCTTACTGCTACTGAGAAATTCTTCAATCACGTTTCCCAGATCGGTGTAGTTATCCACCACACGATAAGCACCATCAAATTCAAAATGGCGACTTAGCTGATTTCGTATCACCACGCATTTCAAGCCGGCCGAGATCGCGGAATGCAAGCCACGCGGCGAGTCTTCTATCACCAGGCAATGTTCGGTTGGAATTGCCAGTTTTTCCAGACCAAGCAAATAGGGATCGGGCGCTGGTTTGCTGTTGGCGTAATCCGCATCGGTTACCACAAATTCGAAATGGGAAAGTAAATCCAGTTTGTTGTGGATTAAGTGAAAATGATCGGGGCGCGAACTGGTAACGATGCCCATTTTCACTCTCTCCTGGAGATCACTAAGCAAAGTTTTGATACCTTTGATTTCCAGATCCGGGCTGGAAAGTAATAGTTCCGAATAGCGGCGATTTCTCTCGTCGCGTAGCATTCCTATTTCATCTGTGACCATGCCGCGGGCTTCAAGTAAATGCCACGCGCCCAGATTTTCCAGCAGAAACCAATCGAAGAATAATTCCGGCGTTAAATCAATATCATGTTCGGCAAACAAACTGCGATTGGCCTCATAAAACAGGCCTTCGGTGTCTACCAGCACACCATCGTTATCCCACAGTATTCCGTGCCTCATGCCAGAGAACTATTTATAGACTAGCTTCATCACTAAAATGAAGGCAGACAGTGACAAGGAAATCACGTTAGCGACAATAATTGGCCAAGCACCTAACATCAAACCATAGCTGAGCCAACCAACCGTACCTGTCACCATAATGCAATACATGCCCAGCGAAACGCCTTCTGCGCGTTTACGGCGCCAAGTGAGCCAAGCTTGCGGAATGAAGGCGCTAGTGGTCAGAAAGGCGGCGATGTAGCCGACGAGATCTAATTGAGTCATAAGTTAGCTTATAGCGCTTTACTGGTCAAAAATTGACCGTGATGAAATACTAAGGGGGCTTGATTTTTAGATGCACATTGCTCAACTTCACCGACGAAGATGACATGATCGCCTTCTGGATAGCGGCTGCGGTTAAAGCACTCAAACCAGGCGGATGCGCCTTTGAGTATCGGCAAGCCAGTGCGCGACAAACTATATTCCACACCTTCAAAACGATCGTCACTACGACTGGCGAATTGCTCGGCCAGATGACGTTGGTCGGCGGCCAAAACATTGATTACATAGTGCGAATTTTGAGCAAATATCGGCATGCTTTGCGCACGATCACCGAGACTCCAGATCACCAATGGTGGATCGAGCGAGACGGAATTAAATGAACTTGCGGTTAATCCTAAAAATTTGCCATTTTCCAGACGGGTGGTAATTACCGTAATGCCGGTAGCAAATTGCGACAGTGCATGGCGGAAGTGGCGACTATCAAAATCAGGTGGGAGCGCGGTGCTGGTTGGCGTTAGCATTGGTTTTCCAAAAACATTTTCCGCCATTATCCCAGATTTTCCCGAATGCATCATGTTGCATATGCAGGTATATCGGTGCAAGGCCCAAAGCGCGAAGAAAATACCTGTCTGTGTTAAACTATCGCCCTTATCGCTCGCAGATTGATTTTGTAACTAGTTGATTTTTAAGAATATTTAATCGAGAGTTTGCCATGTTTGATAGTAAAAAATTACGCTTTCTTGTTTTGGCCTGGCTTTTGGCCTCCGTCAGTATGATCTTTAGCGCGAATGCGATGCAAGTAGAGCGTATATTCCCGGAAGGAATTAAGCGCGGCAAATTGAGTACGACAGCTCTGGCTGAATTGGTGATTGACGGAAAGTTACGCCAAAGTGCGGTTGGTCTTCGCATCTATAGCGAAGACAATCTGACTGTTACACCAGCCAGTGTTGATGTCAATAATGTTATCATTTTCTATCTGGAAAATGAGTTTGGCGAGATTCAGAAAATTTGGATACTGACGGCCGAAGAAGCTAGCAAACCTATTCCTAAGCGATTGTAATTTTGTCTGAGCTTAAAAGCTTGATTAATAAATTTGTATTTTGAAGTGAAGAAGTAACGTTGTCACCCGATTCCACAGAAGAAAAGAACACCATGCAGAAGAAAGTATTTATCAAAACCTTTGGTTGCCAAATGAACGAGTATGACTCGGACAAAATGCAAGACGTGTTGGCGGTAACTGACGGCATGATTAAAACCGATAATCCGGAAGATGCGGATGTGATCTTGCTCAACACCTGTAGCGTGCGTGAGAAGGCATCGGAAAAAGTATTTTCGGATCTCGGTCGTCTGCGTGAATTAAAAAAATCTAAACCCGACTTGTTGATCGGGGTTGGCGGCTGTGTTGCCTCCCAAGAAGGTGAAGCGATTATCCGCCGTGCTCCTTACGTGGACGTGGTATTCGGCCCGCAAACCTTGCATCGTTTGCCGCAATTGATTAAAGATCGCCGTGATTCTGGTCGTTCGCAAGTTGATATTAGTTTTCCTGAAATTGAAAAATTCGATCATTTGCCACCAGCGAAAGTCGAAGGTTCAACCGCCTTTGTGTCTATCATGGAAGGCTGCTCTAAGTATTGCAGTTATTGCGTGGTGCCTTATACACGTGGCGAAGAAGTTTCGCGCCCATTTAACGATGTCTTGGTTGAAGTTGCCGGTTTGGCTGAGCAAGGTATTAAAGAAATTAGTTTGTTGGGACAAAACGTCAATGCCTATCGCGGCGTGATGGATGACGGCGAAATCGCTGATTTCGCTTTGCTACTGGAATACATCGCTGAATTTCCGCAAATCGAACGCATTCGTTTTGTGACGAGTCACCCTAAAGAATTTAATCAACGTTTAATTGATGCTTATGCCAAGATCCCGAAATTAGTTGATCATGTGTATTTGCCAGCGCAACATGGATCCGATCGAGTATTGTCCGCGATGAAGCGCGGTTACACTTCATTGGAATACAAATCGGTCGTGCGTAAATTACGTGCAGTGCGCCCGAATATGCATATTTCTTCTGACTTCATAGTCGGCTTTCCGGGTGAAACGGATGAAGATTTTGATGCCTTGATGAAGCTGATTAAAGACGTGGAATTTGATAATAGTTTTAGTTTTATTTTTAGCGCCCGTCCTGGTACGCCAGCGGCGAGTTTGGAAGATACGACACCAGCACCGTTGAAGCTCAAGCGCTTACAATTTTTGCAGGCGGTGATTGATGCCAATACCAAAAAATACAGTAATGCGATGATAGGAACTATTCAACGTATTTTGGTTGAAGGCCCATCGGTGAAAGACCCAAATGAGTTGCAAGGTCGTACCGAAAACAATCGCGTAGTGAATTTCCCCGGTGGTAAAGAATTGATAGGTACCTTGGTGAACACGCGCGTCACCGAGTCTTATAATTATTCATTGCGTGGTGAGTTGGTCGATTAATTTTGCTGTGATATCAAAGTAGGGCGGATGCAACCGCGCCGCAGATAGGTCTACCTCGCGTGTACGACGTTCAGGCGGCGCGGGTTGCACCCGCCCTACGATGTTATGGTTTTCTCTGCGTTCCTCTGTGCCTCGGCGTCTCTGCGTTGAGGGGTTTTAATTTCGACCTAGATTTATTTTAGAAAATAAAAATTTTGAAAACGAAAACGCCAGTTCCAGTTTTGTATTTTGTTCCTCAGCCCTTAGACAATTTGCGGCTTGCGCATTTGTGCGGCCCATTAGATGAAAATCTCCGGCAAATTTCTGCTGCACTAGATTTGAGTATTTTCCGTCGTGGCGAGAAATTTATTGTGAGTGGACACAATGCTGAAAAAGGCTTGGAATTACTCGAAAAATTTTATGCGCAGGCGAAGAAAATCATCACCATCGATGAAGTGCAATTAGCTTTAGTTGAACAACGCGCGGCAAGTAGTTTGCAAAAGACAGTAGAGACAGGCTTTGCCCCAGAAGATGAATCTGAAGAACCAGTCACGGTAAAACGTCGTGCTACAAAAAACGCTTCCAAGGCGAACGCTGCATCAAAAACACAAGTTAAAGAAGTCGCACCGGTAGAAGTAGAAGAGGCTTTAGAAAGCCCTATACTTAAAACCCGTCGCAGCGACTTGCGCGGCCGTACACCGCATCAAAATACTTACCTGAAAGCGATACTTGAACACGATATTACTTTTGGTATTGGACCGGCTGGTACCGGCAAAACTTATTTGGCGGTGGCGTGTGCCGTCGATGCTTTAGAGCGTGATGCCGTCAAACGTATTGTGCTGACGCGCCCAGCGGTAGAAGCGGGGGAGCGCTTGGGTTTTCTGCCTGGTGATTTGGCGCAAAAGGTCGATCCCTACTTACGCCCTTTGTATGACGCTCTATACGACTTGCTCGGTTTTGATCGCACCCAAAAAATGTTTGAAAAGCAGGTGATAGAAATCGCGCCATTGGCCTATATGCGTGGTCGCACTTTAAATCATTCCTTCATCATTTTGGATGAAGCGCAAAATACGACGCCGGAACAGATGAAAATGTTTTTGACGCGCATAGGTTTTGGGAGCAAAGCCGTGATCACGGGCGACGTTACGCAGATTGATTTGCAGCGTCATCAAAAGAGCGGTTTAGTCGATGCTTGCCAAGTCTTACGTCATGTGCGCGGTATCGCCTTCAATCAATTCACCAGCGTCGACGTAGTGCGTCATCCTTTGGTGGGTCGCATCGTGGATGCCTACGAAGAAGCGACTCAGCATCAAGATCAACAAGATGCAGAAATCGTTAGCTTGAAGCATGCAACTGCAATGAATAAACCCCGACGCAGATAATGTAGAGAATTATGGCAACCAGTTCCAAACCTAAATTAACACTGTCCGTGCAATACGCCGACGAGCGTTTGAAAGACGTATTAACGCGTCCTTTATTGCGCAAAACCATACAAGCTGCTTTGTTCTTCCCTGCAGAATTAACGCTACGTATCGTTGATGCTGAAGAAGGGCAAGAACTCAATCGCGACTATCGTGGCAAAGACTATGCGACCAATGTATTGACCTTCGCGTACACCGAAGACAGCGATGCAGAAGTGACGCAAGCTGATATTATTCTGTGTACTGATGTGCTGGAAAAAGAAGCCCAAGAGCAAAAGAAAACCGTACTCGAACACGCACAACATTTAGTCGTGCATGGCGTCTTACATGCACAAGGCTATGATCACGAAACGGATGAAGAAGCGGAAGAGATGGAAGCTTTGGAAATCGAGATTTTGGCCGGTTTGGGCTTGTCGAATCCTTACGCAGAATCTTGATTTCCGGCTTTGAAATTTAAATTTTTTTGAACGATCAAACTTGGCGTTGCCGCAGCAAAGCAATACCAAGAAATCCGAACCAGATGATTTGGCTAATGCCAAATATTTCTGTCAGGATCGCAGCGGGGTAGCAGCTTGCAATACCAAAGGCGCCGACAAAAATGCCAAGATAGTTGAGTGTTCTTGGTAAGGATTTAGTTCTGAGACCTGCCGCGCTAATCAATAATACCCACATACCCCCAACGATTTCATTTCCACCGCCCAAAGCTTCCGTCATCGTCGTGACACTAAGCCAGAGCGCTCGTGTTTGTTCTGGCTCTGTGAGGCTTAATTTGAGTACGGCGCCCAAACCTATGTTTGCCAACATACCGCTAGTGATCACCAAACCCACCCATAAAATGCCGAAGATGGAGGCGAGTTGCGTCAGAGTACCTGCATTTTTCAGACGATCGTGGAGTGCCAATACCAAGATCGCTAGCAAAACGCCAAAAATAACATAGCCGAGTAAATTGCTGAAGAAAAGCACGCCTTGCTTATCGGCCAAAAACGCCAATTTCTGTGACATATTCAGGCCTGCAGCCATCTCAAGTGCAGTGCCATAGAGTACAAAAGTTACGACGTAAATTAAGGCTTCACTTAAAGCGGCAAGACCAGCTGTTTTCTGTAGATTAGGCATCATGAGCTTCCTTTGTTCGATAGATTGAAGAGAGGTTGAGGTTTGAAAAACTACGCTATATTTCCTTTGATATTAGTCGCGTCCTGAGTGTCAGATAAATTTCCGTCAAAAGCTAAAATATCGCCCGGTTGACATTGCAGTACATGACAAATTTTCTCCAGTGTGTCAAAGCGGATCGCCTTCGCGCGTCCAGATTTGAGTACCGAGAGATTTTGTGGCGTGATGTCGACTAACTCCGCCAAAGTGTTGAGGCGCATTTTTCGCTGCGCTAGTACGACATCTAAGTTCACAATGATGGACATGCGGTTTCCTTAGATGGTGAGTTCTGCTTCTTCGTTGATGTCTGTTCCTATCTCTAGAGCCCAAAGAATCAGACTAAAAAAAGCCAAGCTAATCATAAATGACATGAAGTTAGCCATTAAGTAACCTAGGCGCTTTAAATTTTCAGCATCGGAATGAGACCAAACTAAGGCGATGCAAAGTACTTGCGTTCCTAACATCAGATAGTTGAGGTAAAGATTCATTTCAAAGGCTTTGCGTGCATTTGAAATTGCGTTTTTGTTGAATATTTCACCATCATAAAAACAGTCAATCAATTTCTGAAAATGCAGCAGTATGTAAAGAAGCATAGCTAAGAGCGTTGCACCTAATATGAAACATACGACACGGGTGAAGAATGTCATTTTTGCTTGAAATGCCCAATTGACGACATCGCTGTTGTTTGCGATCTCAACAGCCAAGGCATTTAATGTAATGTCCCCGGTGGGAAAAAACAGAAATACAAATAGTCCGATGACACCACCGACTCCAGACAAGATAAGTAAAGGCATTGAAAGCCAAATTAGATATCCACTGACCTTGCGAAATGCGGCAATACGTTGATTGCGTTCTGACTGCATAGTTTTCTCCGGTGATGTATGTGTATTGCCATATTAATTATAAATAAAATGAAAAGCAATTGAAATTTATCGTTTAGCGATACTTTTTTATTGAAATTTAGATATTCACTGTGACATATCGTGCTTTTGCTTATAATCCCTTACAGTTGATCGACGCGTTCTCTCATAAAACCACAACGAGCTTGAGAAAGAAAAACATGAAAAACACTTTGCGTGCATTGCTATTCATTCTGATCTGTCAATTGAGCGCGACCGCCTGGTCACAAACCATCTTCATCGTCCGCCACGGTGAAAAAGTCGATGAGAGTCGTGATCCACAATTGAGTTTAAAAGGTAAGCAACGCGCGTTGAATTTGGCGATGATGTTGCGCGATGCGGAGATCAAGAAGGTCTATGTGACCGAATTTCAACGTACGCAAATGACCGCTGCGCCTTCTGCTGAATCTCGTCAATTAGTGACTACCCAATATGCAGCGAAAGAGTCTTTGAATTTTGGAAAAAGCTTACTTACGGCTGAGGCCAATACCTTGGTGGTTGGGCATTCAAACACCTTGCTCGATATTTTGAAAGGCTTGGGGATTACTGATGTCAAACCCGTTGCGGATGATGAATATGATCGCTTGTTTGTTGTGACATTAAATAAAAATGCGAGTCCTAGTTATACTTTGCTGCGTTATTAGTGGGCAGAGTTGTAGGAGAATGAAAACTACCATCAACATTCCAGCCTTCCCTTAGAGACATTAGTATCGACACAAGTCAAACCAAGCGCAAAATCCATTTACCGTCGCTCCTGCGTAGGCAGGAGCCCAGCGTCTTTTGTTGATCAACGGATGCCGCTAGATTCCTGCCTACGCAGGAATGACAGGCCTTACTCTTTCTTATTTACTCTCCCCGTAAAAGAACTTGTGTAGATACCTATGCCTTGAAGGCGAACGAGTAGAACTGTGTGAACTACCTTGTCATGGAAGTAATTCTAGTAACACTGAAAATCTGCAAAAGTAGTCCGACATGTACAGCAAAACAAAACCAAGCAAACCATCTGAAAAAAACTTTTTGCGTTTTGTGTCTAAACCAAGCTTGCCCACATAAAGCACCGAGCGCACCGCCTGCAAGAGTCCAACCATGCAAAGTTCTCTCTGAGATTCTCGATGTTTGCGCACGTGCAGATCCTTTATCCCAGCCGTACAGCGAGAAACAGATAAGATTCACGCCGCTGTAATAGGCGATCAAGAACACCGTGAGCGGGTGATGTTCTAGAAACTGAGCGGCGGCGTTAGGCATTATTAAGTCGTCGGTTGTGAAAATTGAGATTCAGGTGAATTTGCTTATTTTAGGTGAGATAGCTGCGATAAGTATTTGAATTATCTTTAATTTTTAAAGTAAATTTCTTCGTTTGTTTGGTGCTAATGGCTTTGATAATCGATTGCGATACGTGGTTTTCCAGATAAATGCCGAGCAAAATTTGGGAAATAGCCTCAGATGTTGTATCCTGTAGGATTGAAACAACGGCGTTAAGCCCATTATGCAAGAGCACTCTAGTAAGGTCAGACCATCTGACCTTAAACCACACAGGTCATTGTTTGAACGATTGACCGCCTTAATTTCTCCTGAACCCGAAAACCGCGAAGAGCTGTTGGAAGTTTTGCACGACGCGCAAGAACGTAATTTGATCGATGCCGATGCTCTGGCAATGATAGAAGGGGTTTTTCAAGTCTCCGATTTATCCGCTCGTGACATCATGGTACCGCGTTCGCAAATGGACGTAGTCGATGTGTCCAAGCCGATTGCCGAATGGATGCCAGAAGTGCTGGAAACCGCCCACTCGCGTTTCCCGGCCGTCGATGGTGATCGCGATAAAGTGGTCGGTATTTTGCTCGCTAAGGATTTACTGCGTTACTACGCTGAAGATAGTTTTGATGTACACAAGATGTTGCGTCCTGTTGTGTATATCCCTGAGTCCAAACGTCTGAATATTTTGCTACGTGATTTCCGTGCCAATCGCAATCACATGGCAATGGTGGTCGATGAATATGGCGCGGTTGCGGGTCTAATCACGATTGAAGACGTGCTAGAACAAATCGTCGGCGATATCGAAGATGAATACGATTTCGATGAGGAAGAGGACAATATTATCGTTCTAGAAAATCAAGGCAATGGTAAGCGTTGGCGTATCAAAGGTTTGACCGAAATTGCGCAATTTAATGACGTGATAGGCACTGAATTCTCGGATGCGGACGCCGATACCGTCGGCGGCTACATCACCAATCATTTGGAACGTGTGCCACACAAGGGCGATGAGTTTGAAATTGGTCAATTGCATTTCGAAGTCTTGCGTGCCGATGCGCGTCAAGTACAGATGATTTTGGTTGAAAAGCGCAGCACCATGTATAGCTCGGAAGACTAATCGGGCATGCTGACTTTAAATTTGAATACCTGGTTAAAAAATAGTTCATTGCCGCGAGCCTGCCTCGTGGCATTCTTATTAGGGGCGTCGAATGTATTTTCATTCGCGCCTTTTTTTATATGGCCTCTGCAGTTTTTTAGCCTGGCTGTTTTGTTTTTGTTTTTTGTCGCACATCCAGAATGGAATAAGAAGCAGGTTTTTTTACTTGGCTTTGGTTATGCATTTGGGATGATGTTTGGCGGTGTCAGTTGGCTCATGATCGCTATGACCCGCTATGGCGGCATGGCTTGGCCAATAGCGCTGATCGCATTGGCCCTGCTGGCGTCGTATATGTCGCTATTCTCCGCCTTCACTTTGTTGTTAGCGCGTAGCCTTCGTCAACGCTGGCATTTATCAAATACCATGATGTTACTGGCTGTTTTGCCTGCGCTCTGGGCCTTGTTTGAATACCTGCGCGGCTACCTCATGACTGGTTTTCCGTGGCTGACTTTGGGTTATGCCCATGTTGTCAGTCCATTGGGCGGGCTTGCACCGTTGCTTGGCGTTTACGGTTTGAGCGGTGTCGTGGCATTGATTGCTGGCGCAATTGCTCTGAGCTTGTTTTCGGAACAGCGTCAAAAACTTGTTTTTGGTATGGGTCTGATTGCTACTGTGCTGGTGGCGGGTTTTGGTTTGCGCCAAGTGGCATGGACCGAGCTGCAAGGGCAACCCATCAGCGTGCGTCTGGCACAAGGCAATATTGATCAAGGTAATAAATTTAATTCAGAATTTATCGATAGCACTTTGTCGCTCTATCATGGCATGCTGACGCAGCAAGCGGCAGATTTGATCGCTGTTCCTGAAACCGCCTTACCGATTTTAAGCTCGCAATTGCCACAAGATTTTTTGTCTGACTTGCGACACTATGCTCAACGCTCGGGTAGTCATTTGTTTATAGGCGTGGCGGTCGATGATGGTGATAATCGTTATTCTAATAGCGTCTTAGGTTACTCGGCGAAGGCGGCGAATGTATACCGTTACGACAAACATCATCTGGTGCCATTCGGTGAGTTTGTGCCTTATGGCTTCCGCTGGTTTGTGAATATGATGAAGATCCCTTTGGGTGAATTTGCCAGCCCTGGGGTTTTGCAGCCGAATATGCCGGTGAAAGACCAAAGCGTTATGCCAAATATCTGTTATGAAGATTTATTTGGTGATGAAATCGCTCAGCAATTGCGGGCACAAGCGCGCACGTCACAAGGTGCTGCCAGTATTTTATTGAATGTATCGAATCTGGCCTGGTACGGCGACTCCATCGCGATTCCTCAGCACTTACAAATCTCACAAATGCGCAGTCTCGAAACTGGGCGACCTATGTTGCGTTCTACCAATACGGGCGCAACGGCGATCATTAATGCGCGCGGAGAAATTGTGGCGCAGTTACCCACTTTGACCTTGGGAACCTTGACAGGTCATGTCCAAGGTATGCAGGGTTTGACACCGTATATACGTTTTGGCGATAGCACGATGGCGGGTCTTGCTGGTTTGGCTTTGCTCGGCGCTTACTTGTCTGGTCGGCGCCGTCGGCAATTAAAGAAGTAGTGTCTTTAAGTTTTTTTTGCTACTGCTTTGGTCGCTTCGATGTCGGCCAGGCATTCACGACCACGTTCGGTGATCACATTTTTGCCACTTGCGGGATCGACTTCTATATGCGCTTTCTTGCCGAGGAAAGTCGCAACCGGACCACTTAAAACAAAATCAGGATTTGACGCAATCGCGCGTAGTCCATCGATACATTGTTTGATAAACAGAACTTGTCGCCCTGTATCCGTCAATTCAAAACTACCGTCACGACGATGCGCAATCAATTTGATACCGACTAAACGTTTGGAGTTCCTTGCTATGCAAGCGCTAGGGCGTGCGCCTTTTGCTAATTTGGTGATTTGTTCTAGCGCGTCGTATTCGTCGATGCTGAGATTTTGATTCATTGTTATTTTCTTATGAGGAGAGGTTTTACAGGCGACAGTTTAACACTCTTAACGCCAGCATAAAAATCCAGCCTAGTTCTTTTGGCGTATCCCTAGTCTGATTTACCTACGCCTTTGCCTACTTCAGACGAATTTATCATTTTGTGAAACTCCCATAAGCTAGTAGCACTGATCAAAGTTAAGGGAGTAAATAATGACTACGCAGGTAAATAGTTCTGGAAAAGCCAATTCGGTGTTGGGTGCCAGTACGCTAGCTTTCACCATCTGTTTCACGATCTGGATGATGTTTGGTGTGATCGGGATTCCAATTAAAAAGACCTTGGGCTTAAATGAAACCCAATTTGGTTTGCTGACTGCAATGCCAGTGTTAACTGGTTCGCTGATACGTGTGCCGCTTGGGATTTGGACCGACCGTTTTGGCGGTCGTATCGTTTTGTTCTTGCTCATGATCAGTACCGTCTTACCGATTTATTTGATCAGCTATGCGACAGCTTATTGGCATTTTTTGGTCTTGGGTTTATTCGTCGGTCTGGCAGGTGGTTCTTTCTCTGTCGGCACACCTTATGTCGCGCGTTGGTTTAAAAAAGATCGCCAAGGCTTGGCGATGGGGATTTTTGGTGCCGGTAACTCCGGTGCTGCGGTAAATAAATTTATCGCGCCAGCCATTATTGCTTCTGCTGGTTGGGTCATGGTTCCCAAAGTCTATGCAGTGTTGATGCTGGCGGCCGCATTAATTTTTTGGGTATTTTCGTCCACCGATCCAAGTCACAACGTGAAATCCACGGTCAGTTTTTCTGAGCAATTGAAAATGCTCAAAGACCCGAAAGTTTGGCGTTATTGCCAGTATTATTCCGTGGTGTTTGGCGGCTACGTTGGCTTGAGTTTATGGATGGTTAAGTACTACGTCACTGAATATAATTTCGATATGAAAGATGCAGCATTGTTGGCTGCGTGCTTTTCTTTGCCTGGTGGTGTATTGCGTGCACTTGGTGGCTGGATGTCAGACAAATATGGGGCTTATAAAGTGACCTGGTGGGTGATGTGGGTGTGCTGGGTTTCCTTCTTCTTGCTGTCTTACCCGCAGACTGAATTCATCATTAAGACAGTGACAGGACCGCAAACATTTAACATTGCATTAACACCTGTGATTTTTACCTGCATCCTGTTTGTGGTTGGTATTGCGATGGCGGTCGGTAAGGCTTCTGTATTCAAATTTATTTCGGATGAATACACACATAATATTGGTGCTGTTTCCGGTGTGGTCGGTCTCGCTGGCGGACTGGGTGGCTTCGTGTTACCGATTATGTTTGGCGCGATGGTTGATTTGACTGGGGTACGTAGTTCTTGTTTCATGCTCTTGTATGGCACAGTGTGCGTCTCTTTGGTATGGATGCACTTCCAGTTCCGTAAAGAGATTGTGCAATCTGCTCAATCAGCATTGGCTACCGCATAAATCGTAAGCCAGACCAAGTCAAGAAATTTAGCTCCACCCAAAAAGCGTCAAAAGAAGTCAATTCTTTTGACGCTTTCTTGTATGTTTTTGAAGCAGGGAATTTTATATGACAAAAGTTAGTAGATAATGAAAGTCTGAGGGAACTAGAGCAGAGCTTGTCGCTCTAATTGCCGTTTGCATTTCCATTTACAAAACTATGTCTAATTCAGAAAGGCTACACCATGCCGTTTCGTCCTAAACTTTCTTTGCTTGCTAATGCCCTTGCTTCTGCTATGGTTTTATTCGCCACCGCGCATGCCTGCGCGCAATCTTCGTCAGCGGCGCCAGTTTCACTAACAACAGAGCAAAAGCAATTGCGTTCTATCTATCAAGAGCTGGTAGAAATTAACACCACGGATTCGGTCGGTAGCTGTACGGCAGCGTCGAAAGCGATGGCAGCGCGTTTGAAGAAGGGCGGCTTTAGCGATGCGGAAATGCAAATCATCGTGCCGCCAGGTGGCCCCAAAAAAGGGAATTTGATCGCACGTTTGAAGGCAAACGGCCCGGCGACGAAAAAGCCTTTGCTTTTGTTAGCGCATATCGATGTGGTGGAGGCGAAACGTGAAGACTGGGTGCGCGATCCTTTTAAGCTGGTAGAAGAGAATGGCTTCTTTTATGCACGCGGCTCTTCTGATGACAAACCTATGGCGGCAATTTTTGTCGCGAATATGATTCGTTACAAACAAGAGCAATTAAAGACTAATCGGGATTTGATTCTGGCATTAACTTGTGACGAAGAACTGGTGCCAGCGAAATATAATGGCGTTGAATATTTACTCAAAAATCACCGCGCTTTGATTGATGCCGAAATCGCCTTGAATGAAGGTGGTGGCGGCTCCCTGGATAAGTCGGGGAAACCAGTGCGTCACGGCATACAAGCCGGCGAAAAGATTTTTCAAACTTTTAGTTTAGAAGTCACTAACAGTGGCGGGCACAGCTCAGTGCCGCGCAAAGATAATGCGATCTACAAATTGTCCGATGGCTTATCGCGCTTGGGTAAATTTGATTTCGCTTTCCGTTTGACGCCGACGACGCGCGGCTTTTTCGAAACGATGTCCACGCTTGAGACGGGGCAATTGTCTGCTGATATGAAAGGCATTTTGCGTGATCCTGTGGATACGGATGCCCTGGCGCGTTTGAGTGCCACTACGCCGTTTTATAATGCCAGTTTGCGCACGACTTGTGTCGCCACCATGGTAAATGCCGGACACGCCGCGAATGCCTTGCCACAACGCGCGCAAGCGAATGTGAATTGCCGTATTTTGCCGGGTGAAACCGTGGAGCAAACGCAAGCCACTTTGCAAGCCGTGGTGGCCGACGCTGACATTAAAATCACGCCAGTAGGAACCGCGACAGTATCGCCAGCACAACCGTTGCACCCTGAATTAATGAAAGCAGTGACAGATTTAACGAATCAAATGTGGCCTGGCATTCCGGTGGTGCCGACGATGTCGCCGGGTGGCACGGATGGACGTTTCTTGAATAATGCAGGCATCTGGACTTATGGAGTTAGCGGCATCTTTCATTACCCAGACGGTAGCAATGCGCACGGTTTAAATGAGCGTTTGCCAGTGAAGTCGCTGTATGAAGGACAGCAATTTTTGTATGACTTGGCGAAACGTCTGAGCCAGTAAGTCACACCGACCAACTGAGTTTGTTTCGAGAATGCGCCACACCTTGTTCGAGGTTGGCGCATTTTTCTTGTATTCACGCAGAGCTTATTTTCTTCATCGCGGTCTCAGTTTTAAGCGATATTTTTCGTCGATGACACATGAATAAGCGCAGAGACGCAGAAGGGCAGAGGGGCGCAGAGAGAGCCGAAGATGGATCTTACTTTCTCTCTTTTCGCTTTTTTTGGTGTCTCGGCGCCTCGGCGTTGAGGCGTTTTAAGGCTTAGCTTCATAATCGAATTTATTAAACTCTTGATTGGATAAAAAATGGAAATCGAAACACCACCAAGTGAAAAGCCATATGACAAAGCGCAGGGCGAGCGGCGTGGCCTCATTATTGTTAATACCGGCGATGGCAAAGGCAAGAGTACCGCCGCTTTTGGTTTAGCCTTGCGCGCGTTCGGGCGCGGCAAGCAGGTAAAGATTTTTCAGTTCATGAAAGTGCCTACCGCACGTTTTGGCGAACACCGTATGTTTGAACAACTGGGTTTACCTATCGAAGGATTGGGCGATGGATTTAGTTGGAAAAGTCAGGATTTGGAACATTCTGCACAGCTCGCTCGCGATGGTTGGTTGAAAGCCAAAGCAGCAATTATGAGTGGTGAATTTTTCATGGTGACTTTGGATGAAATTACCTATCCCTTGATCTATGGTTGGATGCCGCTGGATGACGTACTTGAGACTTTACGTCATCGTCCGAAAGAGGTGCACGTGGTTTTGACGGGGCGCCGTTGCCCACCAGAGATTATCGAGCTGGCCGATACCGTCACCGAAATGACTTTGGTCAAACATGCTTTCCGTGCCGGTATACCTGCGCAACGTGGTATCGAAGATTAAATTGAGAATGAAATGAACGTGGCTGCCAGAATCGCAATCGCTGATGGGTGTGCTGCGCGCTCTAAGGCTTTCGGTTGGTATTGATCGTTTATCTGTTGAAGTCTTTATGGGTTTGCTCTTTGTTTGCGCGCGAAGTAGTAGTGCTGGACCCAAATCAACATCACCAACCTAAATGACTGAATTGGATTTTTTTGAATTTGGGAAGCTAAATTTTGGACAGAAATTCCCACGGCGTCGCTAGCATCGATTACGCACGATGGCGTGATACGGGCTTTACTCTATTGGCAGAAGTATGGGATGCACCCTATAGAAAGCACCGAGCAATGGCCACTCTAGGCGCCTGGCTTTGGTCAATATGTATGTATGGATTAGCCTGCAATCGCCATTAAATAGTGCGTGGCAATTGCAAGGTAAAGCAAGTCAGATCATCTTGTGATTGCACACTGATTGTTCCTTGATGTCCAAGCACGATGGCTTGTACTATGGCCAGTCCCAGCCCTGATCCTTCACCATCAGCGTGCTGGCGCGCATGGTCGGCGCGATAGAATCGTTCGAATAGGCGATGTAAATGCGGTTCTGGAATGCTTGGTCCTGGATTGCAAATACGCATAGTCAGAAAGCTGGGATCGGCTTCGATATGGACGGTGATCTCTTGTCCTTTTGCTGTATGTCGTAAGGCATTCGATAAAATATTACTCAATGCCCTGCGTAACATCAGGCGGTCACCGGAGAGGATGAAGTGCTGCTTGCTTGCTTCAGTGTTTGCGCCTGGATCAGCTTGATCCGCTTGGCAATGTAAACACAGACGTATTTGTTTTTCTTCTGCCAGCGCTTCGTAAAATTCAAACAAATCCTGAACCTCACGCACCAGATCGACTTGTTCGCGATTGACCAGACTAAGGCCATTTTCCGCCTTGGCGAGAAACAGCATGTCGGCGATCATGCGCGCCAGACGGCTATATTCTTCGGCATTCGACTCCAGGATTTCACGATAGCTGCTAGCATCACGCGCCTGTGACAATGAGACTTGAGTCTGCGTCATTAAGTTGCTGATCGGTGTGCGTAGCTCATGCGCGAGATCAGAAGAAAAATCTGACAGGCGTTGAAATGCTTCTTCCAAGCGTTCCAGCATTTGATTCAAGCTATGTGCCAGATCGGCTAGCTCGGGCGGAACTGCTTCCAGTGAAAGGCGTTGATCTAATTTGCTTGCAGTGACACTCGCGGCGCGCTCACGCATGACGCGCAGGGGACGCAAGCCACGACTGGCGGCGAACCAAGCTAAAACTCCGGTTAATAGAGCCGCAACGAAGACAAATAACCACAGGGCTTTACGAAAACTCGCCATAAATTCTTGGTGGTGGGCGATATCGGTTGCGATTGCCACGGTAATTGGTGCATAGCGGCTATTCTTGGTTGGAAAGACGCCGACCAAACCTCGATAGTGACCTCCTTGGGATTCCCAAGAAAACAGTGTCGAGCGACTTAGCGTTCTTGCCTGTTGTAAGTAGTGCGCTGGAAACTCGACCATCGCCGAGGATAAGATCACTTTGCCTTGATTATCCAAGATAGTGATCGCCAAATCATGATGGCCGACCAAGGCATCAGCAAGTTGATCCGCCAAATTGCGCACATCTTGCTCGCTATTGACGCGTTCAATAATGTGCTGAGCAAGTTCTAATTTTCCACTTAAGGCGTGATGATCTTGTTCTTTAAAATGGTCTTCAATCGACGCACCAATCAGCCAGCCCAAACTGAGCAAGACTACGCAAGACAAACTGGTAAAAAACAGCGTTAAACGCGCAGTTAATGATAGTTTTGAGAGCAGTGAGAGTTGAGCAAGATGACGCATCATGGTGCTTTCACTTCGAGCACATAACCCATGCCACGCAAAGTGTGTATCAGTTTAGGTTCAAAGTGATCGTCGATTTTGCTGCGCAGGCGACGCATCGCAACTTCAATCACATTGGTATCGCTGTCAAAGTTCATATCCCATACTTGCGACGCTATCAACGAGCGTGTTAAAACTTCACCCTGACGGCGCATCAAGAGTTCAAGTAAAGAAAACTCTTTTGCCGTTAATTCTATGCGTTGACCATCCCGACTTACTCGGTGCTTGAGTAAATCTAATTCCAAATTGGCAGCGCGCAAGACGCTAGATTCAATTTGATTTTTTCCCCGGCGCAGTAAGCTACGCACCCGCGCAACCAATTCAGAAAAAGCAAAGGGCTTGACCAGATAATCATCGGCACCCAGCTCCAAACCCTTAACTCTGTCTTCGACCTGATCTTTGGCGGTCAAAAAGAGCACAGGGATTTGCAGACCATGTTTGCGCAACGCATCCAATACTTGCCAGCCACTGAGTTCAGGCAGCATCACATCTAAAATAATGAGATCAAAATCACCATTTTTTGCCAGATGCAAGCCATCAAGTCCGTTGCGCGCTAAGTCGACCGTGAAGCCAAATTCGGTCAGACCTTGTTTCAGGTAATCACCGGTTTTTTGTTCGTCTTCGACTATCAGGATTTTCATTGTGGCGCGAATGGATTGAGTTGGTTTGTAGATTACTACTAGCGATTGCTAATTTTACCCGCGAAGTTTGCTTAAGCAAGAAGGTATAGCCTCTACATTACAGAATTGTAATCTTGCTGTCAGTTTGGTGTTGGGCGCATTGGCGCAGAATTGAATTTACTATTTTTTCAGAGCAGGAGTCCGTTTTGAAGTATCTGCCAGCTTTTATCATTTCTTTACTACTTGTATTGTCAAGTTTTAGTTTGAACCAGGACGCGTATGCGCATGGTGCGGATGATCATGAACATGCTGCACCGGCAGGTTTGACGAATCAAGTCGCGCCGCGTGCCAGTGCTCAAACTGAAGATTTTGAATTTCTGATGCTGCTGCAAGGTCGGCAACTGATTATCTATCTGGATCGCTTTGCCGACAACCAGCCCGTGATCGATGCAAAACTGGAGTTGGAAAGCGGCGGGCTTAAAGCCATTGCAAAACAAAGTAGTCCAGGCGTCTATGTCCTCGATTTGACTAAGGGCTGGCTGGAGAAAAGCGGTAAGTATGCTTTTTCTATCAGCGTGGAAGCAGGTGACTTGGGTGACGTGATGACGGCTAGTTTGGAGATTCCCGAATTGACTGAGTTGCATGAAGATGAACATGATCATTCATCTGGTTTTTCGACTTGGTGGAAATGGCTACTGGCGACGGTCGTGCTGTTGATCTTGGCGACTCTGGCTTTTGCGATGTGGCGTCGCAAGCAGCGTTCTGGTTTTGTGGCGTGAGGAGATAATAGGATGATACAAGCTAAAAACATGAATGCCTCACTATCTAGGTTTACATTAGCCTTCTTGACATTCAGCATGTTGAGTATTTTCGTTTGTCAGTTGGCGCTTGCACATGGTGATGAAGACCACAGCAAAAAGCCATCAGCGAAAGCGACCGCAAAGTCCAATTCAACATTGACAATGACCGATGCCAGCGCAGCGCAGCGTCTCGCTGATGGCAGTTTGTTTGTCCCTAAGATCGTGCAACGCCAACTAGTGCTGCGGACTATGCTTAGCGAAGTCGCCGATTTGCCGCAAACGATAGAGCTCAACGGCAAGATCATTGCTGATCCCAACGCCGGTGGCCGAGTTCAGGCGAGTCAATCGGGTCGAGTCGAAGCCAGTGCTACTGGTCTACCCAATCTGGGACAAAAAGTGAGCAAAGGACAGGTCTTAGCTTATTTACGTCCGGTGATGAGCAGTCTGGATAGAGGTAATAGTCAGGCTACACTGGCCGATCTCGATGCGCAGTTGGATATAGCAGCACGTAAGGTGCAGCGCTACGAGCAATTGTCAGATGCTTTGCCAAAAGCGACCGTGGAAGCAGTGCGTTTTGAATATGAAGGATTAAAAAAGCGTAAGGCTTCGGTCGAAGCGAGTTTGTCAAAAAGCGAGGCTTTGATCGCGCCGGTTTCCGGCATCATCAGTGTTGCCAATGCGGTCGCTGGACAAGTAGTCGATGCTAAAGAGACTTTGTTTGAAATCATTGACCCCTCACGCTTGATGGTAGAAGCCTTGGCTTACGATCCGGTGTTGACCAATGACATTGCCAAAGCCAGTGCAAAACTGGGGAATGCCGATCAAAGTTTGGCGCTGAGTTTTATCGGTGGTGGTCAGCAAATGCGCGAGCAGGCGATTCCTTTGTTATTTAAAGTAAATCAGGTCAAGGGTAAAGATATTGCTGCCGCCGTCGGCCAGCCTGTGAAAGTGATATTGCAAACCAAGAAACAAGTCGCTGGCGTCGCATTGCCCAACGCGGCGGTGATTAAACTACCCGGTGGCGAGTCGGTCGTGTGGATACACACGGAGGCAGAACGCTTTGTGCAGCGTAAAGTTAAGACCCAGGCACTTGATGCCCAGCGCATGTTGGTGTTGTCAGATGCGACCGGTATTTCGGGTGACGTCAAAACGGATGAGCGTGTTGTCACTTCTGGCGCAAGTTTGTTGACGCAAGTGCGCTGATCCAGGCTCGCTAAATTCAAATCACTTCAGCTCAAGGAAAAATTTCTGCATGTTTCAATGGATCATTAACACTAGCTTGCGGCAACGCCTGATCGTTTTGGCAGCGTCCTTATTATTGGTCGTCTATGGCCTGATGAGCGTGCGCCAGATGCCGGTTGATGTGTTTCCGGATTTGAATAAACCCACCGTGACCTTGATGACAGAAGCTGGTGGCATGGCTCCCGAAGAAGTGGAGCAGCTAGTTAGTTTTCCTATTGAATCCGCGATGAACGGCATGTCGGGTGTGACTCGGGTACGTTCAGTATCGGGCATAGGTTTATCAATCGTATATGTAGAATTCGATTGGGGTACCGATATTTATCGCAATCGCCAGCAAATCGCGGAGCGCCTAAGTTTGGTGCGTGAGCAATTGCCAGCAGGTGTCACACCGCAGATGGGACCGATTTCCTCGATCATGGGCGAGATTTTGTTGATCGCTTTGCCTATTAGCTCGGTGGATAGCGGCACAAGTACGCAAACGCAAAGCGCCTCCATGCAAGCCCGTGAATACGCTGACTGGGTCATGCGTCCGCGTTTGCTCAACATTCCTGGTGTGGCGCAAGTGACACCTATCGGTGGTGAAGTGCGTCAATATCGGGTCGAGATTAAGCCTTCGCAATTACAGGCCTTAGCGATAGAACGCGAAAAAGTAGAAGCTGCGTTGAAAGATTTTGGTGCGAATACCAGCGGTGGATTTTTGGAAGCGAATGGCCGTGAGTATTTAATTCGTCAGATCGGGCGTACCAGTCGCATCGAAGATATACAAAACATCGTGGTCGCGATGAAGCAAAATCAAGCGATACTTTTGAAGCAGGTTGCGGATGTTAAATTAGCGCCTGCTTTTAAACGGGGAGACGGCGGCTATCAGGGTAAGCCCGCTGTCATCTTATCGGTGCAAAAACAGCCCACAGCAGATAGCGTCAAACTCACGCGTGAAGTTGAGCGCGCGATGGCTGAGCTGAGTAAGAATTTGCCTGCAGGTGTCGCACAGCCGCAGTTCTTATTCCGCCAAGCTGATTTCATTGAAAACTCTTTGGACAATGTCAGCGACGCTTTACGTGATGGCGCCATCATGGTGGCCATATTGTTGTTTCTGTTTTTGCTTAATGTGCGTACCACGATTATTTCTTTGGTGGCGATACCTCTGTCTTTGCTGGCGACGGTGTTGGTGTTCCGTTACCTGGGTTTGTCGATTAATACCATGACCCTGGGCGGTCTGGCGATCGCGATTGGTGAGCTGGTTGATGATGCGGTAGTCGATGTGGAAAATGTATTGCGGCGTTTAAAAGAAAACAGCGGCTTGGCACAACCGCTACCGGTCTTACAAGTGATCGCCAATGCCTCTGGCGAAGTACGTAGCGGCATCGTGTATGCGACCATGATAGTCGTCCTAGTGTTCGTGCCCTTGTTTGCTTTGCCTGGGATAGAGGGCAGTTTATTCACGCCTTTGGGTATCGCTTATGTGGTGTCGATATTGGCAAGTATGGCGGTGGCGATGACGGTGACACCAGTCTTATGCTATTTCTTGTTACCGAAAATGAAGCAATTGGGACATGGCGATAGCCCTTTGGTCAAACGATTGAAGCAATGTGATACGCATTTGCTAAATTGGTCGTTTCAACATGCGCGTAGTTTATTGGGAGGCGCGCTAGTCGCGGTTGTGATCGCAGCATTGGCGGTACCGTTCTTCCCACGAGCCTTTTTGCCAGCATTTAATGAAGGTACTTTGACGGTGAATTTGGTGCTTAATCCGGGCACTTCCTTAGAGGAATCTAATCGACTCGGTAGTTTGGCTGAGCAATTGATAGGCAGCGTACCCGAGGTAACTCAGGTTGGACGCCGCACGGGGCGTGCCGAGTTGGATGAACATGCTGAAGGTGTGCATTACACCGAAATGGATGTCGATCTCAAGAAGTCTCAACGTAGTCGTGAAGCGATCATTCAAGACCTACGTCAACGCTTATCGATCTTGCCCGCCGCCAGTAATGTAGGTCAACCGATTTCACATCGACTCGATCATTTGTTGTCCGGTGTGCGCGCCCAAATTGCGCTGAAAGTGTATGGCGAAGATTTGGATAACTTACGCAATATCGCTAGTGATTTGCGAGAACGGTTGATGAAAATTCCTGGCGTGACCGATTTGCAAATTGAGAAACAAGTCTTGATTCCGCAGATAAAAATTCATATCGATTATGAACAGGCAACGCGTTACGGTATTGCACCCGGCGTTTTGCTACGCTCTTTGCAACAGATGATAGAGGGGGAACGGATTACCCAAGTCATAGAAGGCAATCGCCGTTTTGATTTGTTATTGCGACTACCAGAAAAAGGGCGCGATATGCAGGCCCTGCAGCAAGTCTTGATAGAAACGCCGCGTGGCCATATTCCGCTGTCGCAGTTGGCGTGGATAGAAGAGAGCGATGGCCCGAATCAAATTAGTCGAGAGAATTCCCGTCGACGTATTGTCTTGTCCGCGAATACGGATGGACGAGATATGCGCAAGGTAATACAAGATATTCGGGATGAACTGGCAGCTAAAAAATTACCGGTGGGTTATTCGACTGCTTTGGAGGGGCAATTTCAGGCACAAGAAAAAGCGGCTAATTTGATCGCGCTGTTGTCACTGGTTTCTTTGGCGTTGATGTTTCTGGTACTGTATAGCCGCTATCGTTCTATCGCTTTGACCATGATCATTATGGGTAATATTCCTTTGGCGCTGGTGGGTAGCGTGCTGGCTTTGTGGATTTCGAACCAGACGCTGTCGGTGGCTGCCTTGGTCGGGTTTATTACACTAGCGGGTATCTCGACACGCAATGGTATTTTGAAAATCAGTCACTATATAAATCTGTGTATTTTTGAAGGTGAGCGATTCGGTAAAGCGATGATTATCCGTGGCTCATTAGAACGTTTGACCCCTGTCTTAATGACGGCATTAGTGGCGGCGTTTGCGTTGTTGCCTTTGTTAATTTCGGCTGATGCGCCTGGCAAAGAAATATTGCATCCGGTGGCAGTCGTGATTTTTGGTGGTCTGATTAGTTCTACTTTATTAGACACGATTTTGACGCCCTTGATGTTTTGGCTATGGGGTGAAAAGCCTCTGCAAAAATTATTGGCGGCGCACCAGGAGATACAAAATGATCAGCAGGCCGAAGGTCAAAAGCAGGAAAGTTTTTAGATCGTACTGATAAAAATGAGTGACTAAACTTTATGAAAGGGAATACCATGAAAGTCGCAAAAATAGTATCCAATATCTTATGTGTGGCAGCCTTGAGTGTAGGCGCGATGACGACAGTGTACGCGCACGACAACGCCTATTTTGACTCGATCAAATCAGCGAATGGCGGTCAAACACGTATGGCAGGCGTGTATCATTTCGAACTTGTACTGGTCAAAGATAGTAAAGAAGCCAAGGAGAATTCGATCACAGTCTTTGTAACCGATCACGCCAGTAAAGCTCTGGCCACCGCCGGCGGTACGGCGAGCTTGACGATAGTCCAAGGCAAGAATAAATCGACCGTGACTCTGCAGCCGAGTGGGACGAATCAATTTACCGGCAAGGCAGTCTATGCATCAAATGCGAATTTCAAAGGCGCATTAACTGTAACCATGGCAGGCAAGCCAGCTGAACAGGCGCGTTTCACACCGTTTGCGCCTGTGAAAGCTGCCCCAGTAAAGAAAGATGCAGGGCATGAGCATCATCATTGAAATTTTGTTTGAACAGAGTCGGCTATGAGAAAAATAATCAGGGAGAATTTTTTGGAAAGAATAATTAAAACAAGTCTTATTGCGGTGACAGCGCTTATCACCATGGGTGCCGCGTTTTCAGCCCACGCGAGTGTGGTGGCGCTTAAATGGAATGAGCAGGGCGAGTTTCGCCATCAAACTCAGATCAAAGCCGGTGGCATACTAGAAGTCTGCGGCAAGTTGCCGAAAAAATTGCGTATTGATTGGGATTTTAAAAGTGACCAGGCCTTAGAATCGAATATCCATTTTCATCTGGGTAAGAAGGTAGAATTGCCAGTGAAATTGGGCGCTAAGTCGGAATGGAAAGATAGATTTGAAACCAAATTTGCACAAGACTATTGTTGGATGTGGAGTAATCGTAGTGATCAAGTTGCTGAGATCACTTTGAGTTTGAGTAAGCTTGATGGTAGAGATGATAAAGCGCTGAAGTAAAATCAATAAAGGACGTCATCGTTCATCCGTCAATTTTTACCTGACACGGATGAATCAAAAAGCACAAAAAAGAAGGCAAGATTTGTTACACTCAAGTCTTGCCTTCTTTGTTTTTGCCTTGGAAAGTTTGATTATGTCGGTTTCTGCTTTGAGTCACCGTATTCGATCTAGATCATACACATTGATCCTGCTATGCAGCGCAACGCTGTGGTTTTGTTTGCCAGCAAAAGCAGATAAAGCAATTAAAAGGACGGAAACCCAGAGCCAAACAAGCTACCCCCATGCCAAGGAAAGCATAGGCAATGTGCGGCAAATCTATGATGGTGTTTTAAGCCCGGAATTAGCGGTCAACACTTTTCGTAATATAGACCGACTATTCCCCAGCGCCTTAGTGCGTAGGTCTAAGCAGCCATATACACTGCCACTTGATGCCAAGCCCTTGACGCAATTTAGTTTTATAGATCGTGGTCGCCGTATCGAGTTGGAACAATACCTGGAATTAAATCGTGTTGCAGGATTATTGATATTAAAAGATGGCAAGATCAAGCTGGAAAAATACCGTTACGGAAATACACCACAAACACGATGGATGTCGATGTCGATCGCTAAATCGATTACTTCCAGCCTAGTCGGTGCCGCTTTGCAGCAGAAAAAAATTGCGAGTTTGAACGATGCTGTTAGTCGTTATGTATCCGAGTTAAAAGGCAGTGCTTATCAAACAGTCAGTCTGCGCGATGTCTTAATGATGGCGTCGGGTGTCGTATGGAATGAGACCTATTCGGATCCAAATTCGGATCGTCGTCATTTGTTGGAGGCGCAGATATCGCAAGTGCCGGGGGCGACTATGCAAGTGATGAAAAAGCTTTCGTCCGCCTATCCGCCCAATACCTTCATGAACTACAACACGGGAGAAACTCAGGTCGTTGCGCAAGTCTTAAGGAACGCCATAGGACAGTCATTAGCGAGCTATTTGTCGGAGCGCATTTGGGACAAATTTGGCATGGAAGCTGACGCTTATTGGTGGTTGGATTCGGCAAAGGGCGTAGAAATTGGTGGTAGCGGTTTTAGCGCTACTCTGCGTGATTATGGACGTTTCGGCTTGTTTATCTTAAACGGCGGGCGGGCTGGAACAGAGCAGATTTTACCTACAGGCTGGACTTACGAGGCAACGACGCCCAAGCAATTGGCGAGTGGCCAGTTGATACCTTACGGTTATTTGTGGTGGCCGGGTACCAGTCCCGAAGCCTTAGCCGATGGCGCTTACTCCGCTATAGGGATTCATGGGCAATATTTGTATATCAATCCGCGTCAGAATATCGTCATCGTCGTGTGGGGCGCACAGACCAAACCCACGGGCGCAGCAGTGATTAATGATCGTGCGTTTTTTGATGCAGTGAGTCGTGAACTGGGGAAGCATCGTTAAGACTTAACGCGCTGCTATTTTTTCTTCTAGTGTTTTTAAAAGATCACGTGCATAAATTTTTTGATCTTCGGGCGCATCCTTAATCACATCTTCCAGTAGCAGGCATGCACCTTCACTATCGCTCATGTCGATGTAGGCGAGCGCTAATTTCAGACGGACTTCGTAGGCTGGTATTGAAGGAGGCTCTTCTAATTGCGTCGTTTGGAGCGCTGTATTCGGCGCTATTTGTGTTTGTATTTGTGCTTGTATTTGTGCTTGTATTTGTGCTTCTGTCTGCCCCATTTGCTGCGCGCCAGATGTTTGTTCTGGCACCAGTACATCTTCTTTCACATCTTCAGTAATATCTTCAATCGGCTCTTCTTGCAGGTCTTCAAATAAATTGGTAAGGGCGGATTCAACTGGTTCAGGTAAAGGGCTCATTTTTGCCGTTTCAGTTACTACTTTTGTGCTTGGCGTGACACTTGTTGCTGCTGTGTTCACCGTGACGGGATTTGGTATCGCCGGGCTTGATGCCATTGATTTGTTTACTATCGCAGTGTTTACTTCTGAAGTCGCAGCGAGATAGTGGGACGTACTTAAATCCGTTTTTGTAGTTGCTGCCATTTCAGTTGAAGCAAACAGAAAGCCTGCCACAGGGAGCTTTTTCAGTGCTTCCAATTGACGAGGGCGATGCGGCTCGCGTGCTAGTTTCATCAAATTTTCTAGATTTTCATAGAGCGTGATGTCGAATCCCTGGCGTCCATTGATGCGAGAATTTGCCAGTAAGCGCTCTAAATAAATGGCGACATTATCGCTATGCCAGAGCTCCAGGATTTTATTAAGTACATGCGGATAATCAGCGATTTGCTTTTGACCATCGTGGTGATGGTCGCTCCACGATGGCACATTAATATTGAAGAGTTTTTTGATTTCTCTACGTATCGATTCAAAATTAGTTTGGTCATTTTCTTGACGATACCCCCTGATCATTGACAACCAAGGCAGGGGCGATGTTGGGCGGTTTTTTGTCGATTCTAAATAGCGGTCATGGGCTGATGATCCGGGCGTGTAGACGTTGAGCCAGGCATCGACAAAGTTCTTTACCTGGGACATTTCTTGCTCAGTATTTGGATTTAAATGGTTTTTTGTAATGGTGTGTTCTTGTAAGGACTCAGGATCTTGGTCCAATCCGTTGGAATGAAAAGAGGAGACCACACTATTGTGTGCCAGTTGGCGGGTATCGATTAATGAGAGTAGCGAATCTTGAAAATGTCGTAAGCCCGTACTGAGTTCCGATAGACCATTATTAAAGGCGGCTTTCGCATGCAAACGCCAAAATGAAAACAAAGAAACCACCATGAAAATACTCATCAATCCGACCAGGCATTGTGTCCAAAACACTTTTTGCGCATCGCTTTCTAATAGGGATTTTTTTTCTTGATTGATACGACTATTTTCTGCCAGTAGTGCGTTGACCTCTTGGTGTAAATTAGAGCGCAAATTGGGATGAGTGTTTTCTTGAGAATCACCAGAGCTGGGTGCCCTAGCCGTTTTTACTTCAGCCGTATTTGTGCTGATGACTTGCGCAGCATAAGCGCCATTGTTGAGACTAGTGATAAAACAGAATGAGAAAATAAACGCGTGGGACAATCTGAGAATTTGTCTTGTGTAAGAGCGCAATTGGGTCATAGTGATCCATGAGTCGTGAGAAAGATAGCCGCATCAGTAGGATTCAATCTAAGACCACTTAAACGGCGTGCCCAATACGCTATTTAGAAAGCGCTAGATTAATACTGTTGAGAGAGGATTTTAAAAGAGAAAAAAATTATCATGATTGGTACAGTAACAATTGTTTGTATAAATCAAACACAATTTGGGTAGTATTCTCAGAAAATTGTGGCACCTTGGAAAGAAGAATGCCGCAAGGAACTAAAATCAAGAATTCAATGAGATTTATTAGAAATTAAAAAAGGAAATATTCGTGATATATCAAGGTGCTTGCCATTGCGACGCAGTGCAGTTCGAGGTGGAAGCGGGTGATGCTGTTGAGGTAGAAGATTGCAATTGTTCGATCTGCCGCATGACGGGATTTTTGCATTTAATCGTGCCGTTAAAGGCATTTCGCTTATTGGCTGGTGCAGAGAGTTTAACTAGCTATCGTTTTAATACGGGCGTGGCCGAGCACCAATTTTGTAAGATCTGTGGCATCAAACCGTTTTATGTACCGCGTTCAAATCCAGATGGCATGGATGTGAATTTACGTTGCTTAAAAACGCAACCCAAAGAGGTCAAGGTCGTAAAATTTGATGGACAGAATTGGGAGCAACATGGACCTGCTTTAGCGTTCAAAAGTAGTTATGTGCCAGATGAAGTTAGAGGACACGGATAATGTCAGGTAAAAGTCTAAATGCTCGGATATCTGCTTATAAAGATGCTTTCGCGAGCGGAGAGATACAAAAAACCTACCAAATTTTGGTCGGTATTGTTCAAAGTCTTAGAACCGATTTTTCCAAAACGTATATAGGTGAGTACTCAGTAGCAAACGTGCTGCATGGCTATATAGATTTCACTTATTTTTATCTACAAAATGACTACCTCAAAAAGCACAAACTTAAGCTAGCTATCGTACTTAATCACCATCAAGCACACTTTGAGCTTTGGCTGCTTGGACAAACAAAGGACGTTCAGATTGCTTACTGGGAAAAATTGAAAGGTGCGAAGTGGGTAAACGAAAATGCAATGCCAGAATGGTCAATTTTTGAAGTAGTAATGCTTGCCAAGCCTGATTTTGACGATCCTGAGAAGCTATCGGAATCTATACACAGTTTATTTAGAGTTCTGTCAAAGGATATTTTTGACACACTCAAGGCATATGAGTAGTGACACATAACAAGTTGCTTAATTTTGTTCCGGCCACAAACAGCGTGGCCTCCACGGGACCGCCTACGCTACGGTGCGGAAGCCCATAAGCGATGCGTTAGCAAAATAGTCCAACTAAGGCCTAAGCAAAGCCGCTCGTGTTGCATGCGCATGCTTTTCCCAGGCTCGGCTTTTCCAGCGACGGTACATCAGGATACCGCGCACCCATTCATCAATCGCAAAAGCACACCAGACACCGACCAAACCCCAGCCAAAATAAATACCAAATAACCAGGCAAGACTGACTGCAATGCCCCACATAGAAAAGATGCCGACGTAAAGCGGAAAGTAGGCATCGCCAGTGGCTCGCAGCGAGTTAATGACAACTAAATTGAAAGTGCGCCCTGGCTCTAATAGAAGCGAGACGCGCAGCAAAATAGCGCCGCTGGCGATGATCGCAGGATTGCTACTGAACAGGCCAAACAAATTTGAAGCAAACACGACGACAATGGCTGTCGTCACGACAGTAACGGCAATGCCTACACGCAAGCTACGCAATAATTGGCGGTAAGCCAGCTCGATTTCACCTGCACCGATAAAATGTCCTATCATGATCTCGGTGCCTATCCCTATCGCGATACTCAGCATCATCATGATCATCGATAACTGCATCGCATAGGTGAAGGTCGCCATACTGGTTTCACCCATTTGCGCAATGAAATAAGTGATCACCATAAAGCTAGTCCACCAGCTAAGATTCTCTCCCGCGGAAGGAATGCCTATATGCAAAATCTTCTTGATAATATCGCGGGAAAACTGCCAGAATGCCTTGCACGGTACACGTAAATGTAAGCGCCGTTTAAGTAAGAAAACGAACATCAGACAAGCTAGTGCACGACTAATCACGGTTGAGAGCGCAGCACCGACCACGCCCAACGCTGGGAAGCCAAGGTAACCAAAAATCAGGACAAAATTTAATCCTATATTCAAGATATTCATACCTAGCGCGACACCCATCGCATCACGTGTATGTCCATGTGCACGCAAGACCGAACCGAAAATAATATTCAGGGCTTCAAGAAATAGAGTGCCGCCCATCAGTGCTAAGAATGGCTGTGCATACGGAAGTAGTGCCGGCGGTAACTGCAATAGTCCCAACATCTGATTGGAAAAGGCAAAGGTCAATGCACTGATGATTGCACCCAGCCAAAAATTCACGCCAACCGCGGTCGTTGCTACCCGTTCTGCCCCAGCCTTATCTTGTGCTCCCAAATAATGGGTGATCACGACGCTGCAGCCCAAACCGACGAACGAAAACAGCACAATAAAAAACACCACAATTTGATTTGCTACTGAAACACCAGCGGCCGCTGCATCACCCAAATGACTGATCATGAAGATATCAATCATACCTGGCAAAATATGTGATAACTGTTCAATAAAAATGGGCCAGGTGACCGCGAACAGGCCGAGCTTTTGTAGCTTGTTGGAATTCATAGTCGGGGAGCTAGGATTTGAAATGGGCTGAAGCAAATTGGCATTATAGCGGGAACCTTCAAAGTCCTTTGGCCGTCATAGATCGAGGTCTGGAACAAAAAGCAGCTTGAAGGCAACACTCGCATAGGAAAGCCAGAAGCAAACGGGTATGATCAAACGCATTTTTAGGACTTATGCAAAATTGCGCTGGCTAGGCGCGCAGCCGAAGACAGTGCAATTGGACGGCGAGGCGAACACAACAACGCTAGCGTCTGTTTTGCGTAAGTCCTAATTTTGTAACTTATCGCAAGCTCAATCACATCGGAAAATCAAATGAAGAAAATTCTTCCCGCATTGTTAAACACATGGATAGGCACCTCGGCAGTCAGTTTATTAGTAGCGACTTCTTTCGCAGCAAATTCATTTGCGCAAGCGGGTGTTAGCAGCATCTTATTAAAACCCGACCGCGTATTTGATGGACAGCAAATGCACACTGATTGGGTCGTGCTGGTGCAGAATAATAGAATCGTCGAAGCGGGTGCTATGCGTTTTAAGTTGGCCGCCGATACCAAAGTGATTGAGCTCAAAGGCATGACACTGATGCCCGGTATGATAGAAGGTCATTCCCATTTGCTACTGCACCCCTACAACGAAGTCAGTTGGGATGATCAGGTCTTAAAAGAAAGCCGTGCCGAGCGAGTTATCCGTGCGGCGAATCACGCCAGGGCAACTTTAGCAGCGGGCTTCACCACCGTGCGCGACTTAGGCACGGAAGGCGCAGAATACGACGATGTGGGATTAAAGAAAGCAATAGAGAAGGGCGTGATTCCAGGGCCACGCATGATCATCGCTACCAAAGCGCTGGTTGCCAAAGGCGCTTATGGCCCTAAAAGCGTCAACCCTGATTTTGATTTGCCACAGGGTGCCGCAGAAGTATCAGGTGTAGAACAAATAGCGCACGAAGTACGCACACAAATCGGTAAAGGTGCCGACGTCATCAAAGTCTACGCCGATTATCGGGCGGGCAGAGATGGTGAAGCCGCTCCGATTTTTTCTACTGAAGAGATGGCGTTGATGGCAGCAATTGCAAAAAGTGGCAACCGTCAATTGGTCGCACATGCTTCAACGCCGGAAGGGATGCTGCGAGCGATCAATGCAGGCGTCTCTACCATGGAACACGGCCATAGTGCTACAGAAGAGGTATTTAAACGCATGAAAGAAAAAGGCGTAGCCTTGTGTCCAACCTTGGCGGCCGGCGACGCGATAGAACAGTATCGTGGCTGGAAAAAAGGAGTCGACCCCGAGCCTGCGCGCATACTCGCTAAACGCCAGAATTTTGCCTTGGCGTTGAAATCAGGCGTCAGCATTTGCATGGGGGGCGACGTCGGCGTCTACGCGCACGGGGATAACGCCCGTGAAATGGAATTAATGGTCGACTATGGTATGAGCGCACTTGACGTCTTGCGCTCGGCAACCTCGCTCAATGCGAAAGCCTTTGGCTATGCGGAGAAAATCGGTAGTATTAAAAAGGGTTTGTTGGCTGATATGGTTGCAGTGGAAGGTGATCCTTCGGTCGATATTAAAGCAGTGCGTAAGGTGAAGTTGGTGATGAAAGACGGTAAGATCTCTAAAACTGAAAATTGATTTGGAATGGAATAAAAAAAATGACGAGATGGTTATATGCTGTGACGACGGTGCTTATTTCTTTGTTTGGTGCTCTACCAAATGATCTATACGCCCAATCTAGAGATGGGAATTCGATTAAGGAAGACACACCAGCACTCGGTACCAGCCTAAAGAAAAAACTTGCAACATCAACGATATCTATGGATAAGAAGTATTTTGAGTTGAGCGAAGAAGAAAAAGCGTTTATCCGTAGCGTCTACGACAATATGCCTGAGCAGGACGAGCCGCCATATCCCTTAAATGGTACGCGTGAAATTCATAGAAAAATGTCGCAAGCTCAACAATTTGTCGGCGCGAAAGGTGTTTTGACGATGACAGTCGACGTCTCCAGTACTGGTGATGCTGAATCTGTTTCGATTTATGAGTCGCCAGATCCTGATATTACTCGAGTTGCTTCCTTAGTTTTGATGGAAACAAAATATAAACCGGCCGTTTGCGGAGGTAAATTATGCAAGATGCAGTATTTTTTTTAGGTGCAGTTCTCTAGAACTTTATAAGGGACATCGTCCTTTCAAATTAGCGATATTCGATCAATAAAAATAAAGGTTTGTCCATGCGAATGAAAAAAAATCAGATCGTGGTGCTGTTCATGCAATATTGTGTAGCGAGCACAATGTCGGTGTTAATCTTGATGCCAAATGTTGATGCGGCTGAGCGAGTTGATCGGCCGACTAATACCATCACGCAAGCAGCTGCTTATGGCGAGTTATTAAAAATCTTTGCAGAGTGGCGCTCTTTTGAACGTCCCGCGTTGAGAGAAGGTGCTCCGGACTATAGCAAATCAACACGTATGCTGTCGTGGCCTAAGTTTAAGCAACTACAAGGGCGCCTGTTGGCCTTAAAAAGTATGACTTGGACAATTGAGCAAAAGGTCGACTTCCAAATCGTACAAGCTGAAATGAACGGCTACGATTTTAATCAACGTATTTTGCAACCGTGGGTGCGCGATCCGGCCTTTTATCAAAGCATCTATACTGAAGCCAGCGACACTCCCGCACGTGAAGGTCCGACTAATCACGCCACCATCGAGGTTTGGAAATATCGTTTTCCTTTATCTGCAGAAGATCAGATCAAGTTTGCGAGAGAGCTGGCAGTCATTCCACCCTTGCTAAAGCAGGCCAAAAGCAATCTGACCGGCAATGCACGCGATTTGTGGATTGCGGGCATCAATACCTTTGAGCTACAAGCGGATGAATTAAAAAGCCTAGAAAAAGATTTAGCGAGCTACGCCCATCCTAGTTTAAAGCAAGCACTAACCGCCGCTCAAAGTGCAAACGCCGAATTCATCAAATGGTTGAGTGCGCAGGCGCCGACCAAAACTGGCCCTTCTGGCATAGGCAAAGAGAATTACACCTGGTATCAACAAAATGTGCATCTGGTACCACTGACCTGGCAACAAGAAGTGGACCTATTACAGCGTGAATTGGACCGCGCTTGGGCGAACCTAAAACTGGAAGAACAACGCAATAAAGATTTGCCACCCATGCGCGCAGCCAGTACCGAAGCCGAATACAAAGCAATGGCAGATCGTGCCGCCAGCAAACTCATGCGTTTTCTGAGCGCTAAACAAGTGATGCCGATCAAAGCTAATATGGAACCAGCCTTGCGTGAGCATCTGCAATCTTTTGTGCCAGAGGATAAACGTAATTTCTTCAGCATCACACTGCACTATGATCCGGCCGCTTTGTACTGCCATTGGTATCACTGGTTCGATCTGGCGCAAATGCGCGACGAACCACATACCAGCTTGATACGACGTGGACCATTGTTATACAACATCTGGGACAACCGTAACGAAGGCGTGGCAACTGGGGTAGAAGAAATGTTTATGCATATGGGTTTGCACGACGATAGTCCGCGTTCACGTGAATTAGTGTGGATACTATTAGCACAGCGTGCCGCACGCGGCCTTGGCTCGCTGTATGCCCATGCAAACCTAAAAAATATGGAAGAAGCCAGTCGCCTTCATCTCGACTGGACACCGCGAAACTGGATGCGACGCGAACCGCATCTCCTTAAATTTGAGCAACACCTATACTTGCGTCAACCCGGTTATGGCAGCAGTTATGTCGTTGGTAAATATTTGCTTGAGCGTTTGATGGCACAAAGGGCTAAGCAGTTAGAGCTGGAAAATAAGCCCTTTGTGATGCAGGATTTTTTCAAGGCATTTAATGATTACGGCAGTATTCCAGTCATGTTGACTAGTCAGCAAATGTTGAATCAGAAATGAGTTGTGGAGTTTAGGTTTTGCAAGTGATAATCGGAAAGCAAAAAACCTCGTCAAATTATTTCATTTGACGAGGTTTTTTCTTTCCTAACGTACCGCAAATTTTGTACGGAATAATGCAGACTTCGGATGCTCAGGCAATAAAGTGACAAACTTTCTAAGCTCGTCTTTTGCCCGCTCTGGGTTACCCGTTTTTAAATAGGCTTCCGCCAGATTTTGATGAATCTCACCAAAACCGCTGGCGAGGGTTTGAGCTTTCTCTAAGCTGGTGATGGCCTTGCGATAGTCTTGTTGACTCATCGCGTGCATACCCAAACCTATCCAATAGTGTGGGTTTTTTTCGTTACTCGCTTGTATCGCTTTCTTAAACGCCTCTGCTTCTTCGTAACGGTGTTGGGACAGCAACAGGCTTTGTAGACTGCGCATTACGACAGCATCGTCATCGTTTAAAACCAAGGCCTGTCGTAACACGGTTTCGGCTCGATTTTGATCTCCAGTGAGCAGATAAAGTTGGGCCAGATTGCTGTAGGCTGGCGCGTTGTCAGGCGATGCCATGATGGCAGCTTGATAGTAGGCGTAGGCTTTCTTTTGATCTTTTTTTGCGAAATATTCTGCGCCAAGATTATTATAAAAACGCGATACGATCTGGTTTTCGTTTAAGACTCTACCCTTATTCAAGACCATAGTTTGCGGCTCAAAATCAATGATTAAGTAGCCGCGATTATCGCTCTCACGATCAAACCAAAAATCTTTGTGCAGAATAACTGCATTCACATGTGCATTGAGATATTCAATATTGCCACGTCGATCGAATTGAACCGGAATATCCACGTCTTGCATGACAATAGGTAAATTCAATGTCCGTCCAATCGCGTAGGCCAAAACGGTCAATGAGATGCAATTGCCGCGCTTGTCCGCCCATGTTTTAGTCGCGGTGGTAGTTTCATTGGTGTTGTACACAAAGGGTGAGTTTTCCTTTGTGTAGACCAAATCTAAAAAATATTTGATACGTGCGTGAGTTGACAGATTTTGTATGTCGGCTTTGAGTAGCTCTTGTTTGAGTTCACTATTGAGTTCAAAAATTTCTTCTCTACTTATCACTCGAACCGCTTTTTCATCTTTGAAAAACGGATCATTCCAGGGAATGGTATTCGTTGCGACGACGGCTTTTTGTGTACTGCAAGCGCTTAGTAAAGTAAGAGCGAGCAGGCATATAAAATAGCGCATAAGGTCTCCAGTGTTTTATGGATTGTTTTGATAGTAGTTTTTCTTGTCAACTTTACGCTGATTTTATCGATTATGTATAACTTTAGTCAGAAAATTTTGCTGTATGAATTGAGTTTTCTGTATATTGTCCACATCCAAAAGATACCGGTTGTTTAAAAAAATTAAGGTTTCTGGCAAAGGCTAGAAATTGTAAGAAATTTTCTTTATTTATCCATGAGAGAAATAGATATGGCAAACCAAGAAGTCAAAAGCGATCTAGAAATTGCACAAAGCGCAAAGCTGAAACACATCAACGACATCGCCAAAGTATTGGGCATCGATGTCGACGATCTCGAACACTATGGGAAATACAAGGCAAAATTACCTCTACACCTGATCGACCCTGAAAAAATCAAGAAGAATAAATTGATCTTGGTTACCGCGATCACGCCTACGCCACCGGGCGAAGGTAAAACCACCACTTCTATCGGTCTCACTGAAGGCCTCAATCGCATCGGTAAGAAGACCACCGTTGTGCTGCGTGAACCTTCCCTTGGTCCCGTATTTGGCATCAAAGGTGGTGCGGCCGGTGGCGGCTATTCGCAAGTCGTACCGATGGAAGATATTAATTTACATTTCACAGGCGATTTTTCTGCGATAGAGAAAGCAAATAACTTGTTGGCAGCTTTGATCGACAATAATATCTATTTCCAAAAAGAGAGCTTGGGCATCGATCCACGCACGGTGAAATGGAAGCGCGTGATGGATATGAATGATCGTTCTTTGCGCAGCATCATCACGGGTTTAGGCGGTCGTCCGGGTGGCAATCCACGTGAAGCGGGTTTCAATATCACGGCGGCTTCTGAGATTATGGCGATTCTTTGTCTCGCGGAATCCTTCCAAGATTTGAAAACCAAGCTTGGCAATATTTATGTAGGCGACACTTACGATAACAAACCAATTTACTGCCGTGATCTGAAAGCGCAAGGCGCAATGGCGGCTCTGCTGAAAGATGCGATTAAACCGAATCTGGTGCAGACTTTGGAAGGTAATCCAGCCATTATTCACGGTGGCCCGTTCGCGAATATCGCGCAAGGTACGAACTCGGTATTAGCGACTAAACTTGGTTTGTCCTTATCGGATTATGTCGTTACCGAAGCGGGCTTCGGAGCCGATCTAGGCGCAGAAAAATTCCTCGATATCAAATGTGGCTATTCAGGTTTGAGTCCGTCCGCAGTGGTGATTGTGGCGACGGTACGTGCGCTCAAATACCACGGTGGACAAGATCCAAAAACTTTGACAACACCTGACTTGGATGCGCTCAAAGCAGGTTTTGCTAACCTTGAAAAGCACTTAGAAAACATCGCTCAATTTGGCTTGCCAGCGGTGGTGTCTATCAACCGCTTCAGCAGCGATAGCGATGAAGAATTAGCCTTCTTAAAGTCACGCTGCAAAGACTTAGGTGCACGCGTCGCCTTATCCGAAGGATGGGCATTAGGCGGCGAAGGCACCACGCAACTCGCCCGTGCAGTGGTCGAAACGGTAGAAAATTTCAACGGTCGCTATACCCCGATCTACGATTGGAATAGCGACATCAAAACCAAAGTCGAAACCGTCGCCAAAAAAATCTACGGCGCAGGTTCTGTCGTATTCCAAGCCAAAGCTTTAGCCGACATCAAACACATCGAGGGTTTGGGCTTAGGTCATCTTCCAATCTGCATCGCTAAGACGCAAAAGTCTTTTTCGGATAATGAGGCTTTGATCGGCCGACCATCTGGTTTTGAACTCACCGTGCGCGAGTTTGAAATTGCAGCAGGGGCGGGGTTCTTAGTGCCAATCACTGGTGCAATCATGCGCCTGCCAGGTTTACCTGCGGTGCCTGCGGCTTTGCATATTGATATTGATGATAATGGCGTGATTAGTGGGCTGTCTTAATCAGAAAGAATCTGTGCGGTTAAATCTCGCGCTAGGTATCGTTATTCCCGCGAACGCGCACTGCTGTCCGGAATAATATTTGCGATATTCGGGAAACGCTGATGGTGCTTCAGTTGCGCGATAAGCTTGTTTGAATGGACTCGAAAAAGAAGGATAGGTGGTGGGCGTAAATATTTCCTCTCCCGCGAGCGGGAGAGGGCTAGGGTGAGGGTGGTTCAGCGACAGCAAAGTGTTTGAATGGCAAAAAAGGGTAGAAATTTAAATATTTGTACGTCGAAAAATGCATCCGAATCTGAACGCCCGTCAAAGCATGCTTTGACACCGCTACCCTTCTCCTGCTTGCGGGAGAAGGGAGCGACAAAATAAAACTGTCAAGAAAATTATCCCGGACAACAGTGCGCGAATGCGGGAATCCAGTGGCGTAAAAGCACAAAGCCACTGGATTCCTGTTTCGACTGGGATAAGGCCGTGAGGGTTTTAATCTAAGCGAAACGCAATTTCTACGGCGCTCCATTTGAGTTATTGCGATGTCAGTCAAATTACCTATTTAAATCGTTACATAAATCGTTACATTTGTAATTTAAAATGAGATGTTTTCATGTATGATAGCCACAACTATCAATGATTAAATAATCGTTACATGACTATCTCCACAAAAGTTCTTGAGATTCTACGTACTTGGCAGAGACAGCAGGCGGGTGAATTGTTGGGGCGCCTTGGTGTGAGCCGCCCGTCCTTGATGCGCGCAATGACTGAACTACAAGGCCAAGTCGTATCGCGCGGGCGGGCGCGTAGGACTGCGTATGCAGCGCGGCGGCCGATTCGTGGCAATCTAAAACCATTACCGTTTTATCGCGTTGATGAGCGAGGCCAAGTGCATGAGAGCGGAATACTTGAGCCTACTTACCCAGCTGGTTGTGCTGTAACGTTCGCCGAAGAATTTCCTTGGCCCTTAGATGATGAAATGCGTGATGGTTGGTTTCGTGGCCTGCCTTATGCTTTTGGTGACATGCGACCACAAGGCTATCTGGGACGCAATTTTGCGCATCAGTTTGCAGCCTTAATGCAGGTCGATGAGGCGCTAACAAGATGGAGCGAGGATGATGTGTTGCATGTGCTAAGTGTGCTTGGCTCAGATCAGCCGGGTAATTACATCATTGGAGAACAGGCATTGCGTCGTTTTTTGAATGGTCAGCAACAAGCTGCACATTTTTTACGCGATGAGGAAATTGCGACTGCGTATCCAACTTATGCCTTGCAGGCACTCAATTTTGGTATCGCCGATTCTTCGGCGGCAGGCGAGTTTCCTAAATTTACCGCACGTCGCTGGCGCGATGTGCCAACCCACGTTATCGTCAAATTTTCTGGTGCAGACGATACCCCGCAAGAGCGCCGTTGGGCTGATTTATTGATCTGTGAGCACTTAGCACTAAGCACTATCGCCGATACGCTGCAAGTGGAAGCAGCGAGCAGTCGTATCTACCAATTTGCTGGGCGCACATTCTATGAGGTAGATCGTTTTGATCGACATGGTGAATTCGGTCGCTCTGGGGTTTGCAGTTGGCACGAATTAAATACCGCATTATTTGGCGGAACCGGCAATTGGTCAGACGGTGCAAATGCGCTTTTACAAGCGAATTACATTTCAGAAGAAACCGCACAACAAATAAAACTGTTGACGTATTTCGGTCGCATGATAGGCAACACAGATATGCACGACGGCAATCTCGCCTTCTTACCCGATATGCGCTTGGCGCCTGCCTATGACATGCTACCGATGATGTATGCACCGCAGCGCGGGGTGGAGCTGGTTGAACGGCAATTGAAGTTCGCTTTACCTTTACCGAAGGAGCGTGATACTTGGTTGTGTGCGGCGAATGCAGCTGTTGTGTTTTGGCGTCGTGTTGAGGTTGATGAGCGGGTTAGTTCGGAGTTTCGGCGGCTTGCTGGGGTGAATGCTGAATTGTTGGGTCGTTTGGTGCTTGGGCAGGGCGGTTGAATGAAGCAATCCAAAGTCTTGGCGGATATTAAACATATAGAAGGCTTGGGATTAGGCCATCTGCCGATCTGCATCGCGAAAACACAAAAATCTTTCTCGGATAATGGTGCATTATTCGGCAGACCAAGCGGATTTGAACTCCTAGTGCGTGAATTTGACGTCGGGGCTGGGGCGGGGTTCTTAGTCTCGGTTGCGGGAGCAATTATGCGCTAGCCGGGTTTGTCTGCGGTACCTGCTGCTTTGCATATTGATATTGATGATAATGGGGTGATTAGTGGTTTGTCTTGACGATTCACCAAAATTTTGGCTTTGAACCTTCGTGACTGACAATTAAAACTGTGGTCATGTTTTTTGAAGCAAGTGTGCACGTGACGACGTATCAAATTGTGACATTGACCTTCTATCAAAAATGATTGGCTCTTCGATTTTGATAAACTCAAATAATTTGATCGTAAGATAGTTCTATATTTCGGTAGAATTTAAAGCCGCAGAGATTATTTTCTAGTTGCGACATATTCTCCTTTCACATAGCGATACTTTATGTGACTAACACGTTTTGGTTTCAAATCCTCGTCCAGTTCTGTTCCCTCAAGCTTAACGAGTAAATCTGGAAATTTAGTTCGAGGATTTCTAACCACTTCAATTTGACCACGGTAGCTGTAACATGGAAACGCGCCGTCTATGATTTCGGCTCCGGCCATTTTGGCCGTATCATTACAGTTATTTGAATTGTCTGCGTTTGTGCCTATATAGCCGAGCATTTTCCACATATTCTCAGAAAAAGCATAAAGTGCCTTTCCCGACTCTCTTTGACCATGTTGTTGAAACTCGTATTCAATGAGAAGGGTAATGTTATTTGTGTTTAGACGTAAGACGTTAAATTTTTTCGGTGTTTCAACATCACCCCATGTGCCTGCTTTTCCAAGTTTTTCTTGGGACGCTACTTTGTCCCATGTTTTGCCATGTTTTTTGTAAGTAACAACACCGATTTCAGGCGCGCATGCATGGCATCTGGGGATGTTTTCTGCTGATATTTCGTCACCGAGCAGTGTGAAAGTCTTCAAAAAGATAGCATAGAAAAACTCGCCGTTTATCTCATATGGATGGGCAAACCATAATTGAGTCAATTCTCTCGATTTTGTTTTTACTTTTCCTGTTTTTTTACTGACGCCCAATAAATCACTAATGGCTTGCTCAGGTACTGGAAGAGTGGGTTCTACTTTAGGTGAATTATAGTTCGTTTTTTCGTGACGATCTGTAATACGATTCCAATTGAAATTGGGAAACGCGCTCAATTTAATGGCGGCAAGAATGACGATGACAGGTGTTATTACATATAAGATTTTTCGCATTCGTGTTTTCCAAAGGGGTTTATTTTTTTGGTTATTTAGATGAAAAAAACAATCGCGAGTTCAATTTTGAAGTGCAAGCGTATTTTTGAAGAATACCTGATTGGGTGTCAGGTATCCTAGTCTTTTTC
>NZ_JBXARG010000013.1:0-159151 GCF_058808015.1 Undibacterium sp. GW821-FHT11H02
CCAAACAAAATCGAGCTGGAACCCGCGCCGTTATGGTGTTTCTTAAGCTTTTATTGCAATTTAACCGGACACTAGTGCTTAGTTAACGAAGTTAACCCGCTTACCATTCACATTGCGTTGTGCAGGATTGCCATAAATAGTGACATGACCTGAGCCTGTGCTTTGCGCAATCACATTTTGTGACACGGCAGCAGTGACATCACCCGAGCCATAAGCACTCAAATCGGCGGTCAAACTTTTTACAGCCGACAATTCTGCAGAGCCAGAACCATGGGTTTGCGCAACCAGATTGCGTACATTGCCGCTAGCATTGACGGAACCAGAACCATGCACGCTTACATTTAATTCATTGCCACCGACTTGCCCAAGATTGAGCGAACCCGAACCTTGCACGCGTACTTTGGTGTCCTGGCTTTGCAAATTCGTCGCATTAATTCTGCCTGACCCGCCTGAGCTGATATCGAGTTGTGTGACGCGACCTTCTAATACCACGGTGCGTGAACCATTATTTTTCAAATTGAAGCTGCCGCCATTTAAACCATTGACCATCAAACGACCAGAACCATTGGAATTGATATCTTGTAATACCGGTACGGTGTACACCACGCGAATCGGATTGGCGCTGGAAAATCGATCATCCATCCAGATTTTTTGACTATCACCTGCTACCTGCGCCTGTACCAGACCCACCAGGTTGCTGTCGCCGATAATTTCTAAGGAGGCGGTGCCACCGACTCGTACTTCCACTTGTATCGGACCACTGATGTTCAAAGAAGTTAAGCCAGAGACCGGGCGCTTATCGGTAATCACTTCGCCATTGCCTTTTACGGCATTGCTGCTCCATGCGGATTCAAAACGGGCATCGTTGCCATCGGGCGCGATGATGATGGCACAACCAGAAAAAGCCAGAATAGAGCAGAGGGCAAAAATAGTACGCATGGTAGATCCTTTAAAAATTGGTTACAGAGAATTTGAAGCGGAGGAGCGCACTGTAACTAAGCCGCCTTGGCCCAGCGAGTCATAAGCGACGAATTGCAGGCTGAGTGGTCTGAGCTGCTAAAAAGTAGCACCGAGCGTCGATGCACTTGGTGTTGATTTTTTAATCAACACCTGCGGTTATCCACAATAGACGCTAGCAAACGGCTTCTTGATAATGCGTGCAAGGATAGTTTTTGAGTGTGTTGCTGATGGCGGTTTTAATTAGGCTAATGAGTCTAGATCAGTGATTCGGGCTCAGTGATTCAGGCTCAATGACTCAAGCTCAGGTCCTGCTATTCGTCAAGCCGGGCGAAGGCATACATAGATAAGGAGTGAGACATGAAACGCGTCACTGGACATTTATATTTTTGGGTATTGCTTGCCATTTTTTGTGGCGGGTTGTTTGGTTTTCTCGATGCTGCGAATGCCGTTAAATTAAAGCCGCTCGGCGATGGTTTTATCGCTCTGGTCAAGATGTTGATCAGCCCGGTGATTTTTTGCACCGTGGTACTGGGTATTGCCGGTGCGGGTGATATGAAAAAAGTGGGTCGGGTGGGTGGTAAAGCCCTGATCTATTTTGAAGTGGTTTCCACGCTGGCATTGGCTATCGGTCTCATCGTTGTGAATATTCTCAAACCCGGTGCTGGTTTCAATGTTGATCCCGCCACTCTCGATGGTAAAGCAGTCGCCACCTATGCCAAGGCGGCACATGATCAAAGCACGGTAGATTTCTTACTCCATATTATTCCTAAAACATTCACCGATGCCTTTACTGGCTCGGGCGATTTATTGCAAGTCTTGCTGGTAGCAATCTTGTTCGGCTACGCCATGATGCGCATGGGTAAAACTGGACAAGCGGTACACATGTTCATCGAAGAAGCATCGCATATTTTCTTCGGCATGATGAATGTGATTATGAAATTAGCGCCTATAGGTGCGGGTGCTGCAATGGCTTTTACCATTGGCAAATACGGTCTCGCTTCTTTAAAACCTTTGGCCGCTTTGATGGGCAGCTTTTATCTGACCTGCGCCTTATTCATCGTGATCATTTTGGGCACCATTGCAAAGTTAGTGGGTTTCAATATCTTCCGCTTTATCGCCTACATTAAAGAGGAATTGCTCACGGTGCTTGGTACCTCCTCTTCTGAATCAGCTTTAGTACCCCTAATGAGCAAGTTAGAAAAAATGGGTTGCTCTAAATCGGTGGTTGGTTTGGTCGTTCCATCTGGTTACTCCTTCAATCTGGACGGCACCAATATCTACATGACGATGGCTGCTATCTTCGTAGCCCAAGCTTTAAACATTGAACTCACTTTAACCCAAGAATTAACCATGTTAGGGGTAGCGATGTTGACGTCCAAAGGCGCATCAGGCGTCACCGGCGCGGGCTTCATCACCTTAGCCGCAACCCTGGCAGTGATCCCAACTATTCCAGTAGCTGGATTGGCATTGATCCTAGGCATAGACCGTTTCATGTCAGAAGCCCGCGCTTTAACCAATTTCATCGGTAATGGCGTAGCGACGGTCGTGGTTTCACATTGGGAAGGTGAATTGAAGCACGATGTCATGAATAAAGAACTGGGCAAATCGCCTAAAGCACCGGTAACAGTGGATGTGACAGCGATAAAATTGCCAGTTTGATTGGTGCGAACTTTTTTGGCGCGTAAATTGGGCAATATCGACCATATTGCCTAATTTATGTGGCAAATTTAGGTTTAATTACTTGAGATAGGATGAATATGACTCATATAATTGACAAAATTAATTATTTTGGCCAATATATGGGGCATCATGGTCAAAAAATCGCTCACACTCTATCCAAATCAAGCCGTACAGATGAAGGCTTTTGGCGAACGCATTCGTCTTGCCCGACTACGGCGTAAGCTCACGACGACCTTGTTTGCTGAGCGCATGGGGGTCTCAAGAGAAACTTTGCGTCGGGTTGAGAACGGCGATCCAACCGTCGCATTTGGTTCTTATTTGAGTGCGCTACAAACTTTAGGTTTAGCCCAAGATATCGATCAATTAGCCAGCGAAGATGTGCTGGGGCGCAAACTACAGGACGCAAATCTAGTGACAAAATCCAAACAAAGTCTCACTAGTTCGAAGCTCAAACGAAATCACAATACCAGTACGATAGCAAAAACGGTTCAGGCAAATACAGCGTCCTTAATCAATCAAGTGTTGGCGAAATATAAGAATAAACCGCCTTCAAACGATCAGGGATAAACATGGCACGTGCATCGACTCTTGTCCGAATCTGGCTAGATGATATTGGCTACATGCAGTCATTGCTGATAGGCGAATTGCGCATCACCGATCATACCGATGCACCAGCCTCTTTTAGTTATGACAGCACGTGGCTGCACCACAAAAACGCTTATGCCATCGATCCATACCTGCCACTAGTCAGCGGGCATCAGTATCCGGTTCGCGGCTCATTGGCGGGTATTTTTCGTGATTCTGCACCAGATCGATGGGGGCGCGTCTTTGGGCCTGTTGACCTATATTTTAGGCAAGCGAATGCGCGCAAATGGGCACAGGGCTAGGCGCAAGCTGCGCGGTAGTGCGAGCACTATAAGCAGATTGCAACAACGCCATGTGCCCATTTGAGCCATTCCCGGAGGGTTTCGATCAAAACGCACGATGGACAGCGTTGCATCTCTTGCTGGGGCGGCCAGCCGCAGCGGCGAGATGCGCCTTGCCATCCTGCGTTTTGATTGAAACGCTTACCTAAAATATAGGTCAACAGGCCCTAATAGAACGTCGAGAATCTTTAAATGCCATTAAAGAAAAAAGAATCAGCAAGACCTTATTTGATATCGATTTTTTACTCGCCGTACAAGATGTCTCTCGCATGGGTGGCTTAAGGTATCAGGATGATCAAGGCAACTTTATTTCAGACACAGAATTTGCTGTTCCACCCGTCAGTCAACTGCGTGAATTACAAGCGCTGGCAACACGGATACAAGAGCTTGGCATCGAATCTTTACCAGAATACGAGCAATGGTTGGCGATGCTGATGGCACCTGGCTCGTCGCTAGGCGGTGCTCGACCAAAAGCCAATTTTCAAGATGTAGATAGTAGTTTGTGGATTGCCAAATTTCCTGCGCAGGAAGATCGCTATGACATAGGAAAATGGGAATATCTGGCACACCGCCTGGCAAATAAAGCTGGCATTCAGGTCCCCAATGCCAGAGTCGAACAACTCGGTTCTCAGTATCATGCCTTCTGCGTGCAGCGTTTTGATAGAGTCAATCATCGTCGTCGTATGTACGCCTCTGCCATGACCATGACGGGCAAACAAGATGGTGAATCTGGCAGTTATTTAGATATCGCCCAAGTCATCACAGAGCATGGAGCACGCGGTTTTATCGAAGTCGATTTAGCTCAGTTATTTAAGCGATTATTGTTTAATGTCGCGATTGGAAACCGAGACGATCATTTGCGCAATCACGGCTTCTTAAGAGAAGACTCAGGCTGGCGACTCGCGCCCGCCTTTGATATGAATCCCAATCCAACGAAACGTGAGCATGCCTTACATCTAGGTATCGCGACAACACCCGACAATGCACTCGAAGCAGTTGTCTCGACTTATGAGTTCTATCGTTTAAGCGAACAGCAAGCAGCAAGCATTCTTGATGAAGTGCTCGATGCGGTGTCTACTTGGCGAGAGGAGGCGAGGGAATTGCATATTACTGAACTTGAGATTCGGCGTATGCAGTCGGTGTTTAAGATTTAAATACATAAATGAAAGGCATTCGACAAATCCACAAAATGCCAATCAAAAAGCACGCTTGATTCATCAAGATTCATTTCGCCAAACATTTTTTCGCAAATACGTAGAAGTGATTTTTTACACTGAGATTTGCTACTAGTAGCAAAAAAAGGCATGCATATTGACTGTCCGCATCTCTTATTTAATAGCAATAACCACGCTCAGATCTGGCATTTAACAGGCAGACACTTTTCTAATTGCATTCGAAATTTGATAGCAGTAGATCAAATCATTTTTAGCGGTCGCCAGACAATGGTTCCTTGAATCAGCGCTTTTTAGTGGATAGCAGTTGGTTGTTGAACTTACGTGTGCAGCATTGAGAATCGCAACTTGCAACAAAGATGTCATCAGTAGTCTTAAGTTTTTAAACGCCGAAAGCTGATTCCACTGCAAGCAATTGAAGAAGAAAAAGCCGATGGAAGTTTATTAGTTTCGTCCACTGTTGCACATTTAAACCAGATTTTTCCTATTATTCGATATTGGATTCCCCATATTCAGATTGTGTCGCCAGCAGGATTGCAGTCGCAAATGCTTGATGAATTGGCGTCATATCAAAGTCGGTTTGATCGCTCAGCCACAAGGTAGCTGATGCTATTTTTCTCCAGTACTAGAGAGTTGAATGGAACAACGCTAACACGCAACATCATCAACCAATCGAATTTCCACATGTTTGCCAATCGCCATTGCCGCTTTCACTAAACAATCAAATTGAATTATTAGATTATCGGGATCAAGCAATCGATCGACTTGCGTGCGGCCATCGTTACTTTGGTGATGCGCTTGGCGATCATGGCTTCTTTCAGTTGCCCGGAGATCGCCCTTGTGAGTGTTTTCGCTGTGACCTCATCGTAGAGCCCATCTGTTTTAAGAACATCATCAAAATTGGATCCGGTTCGCGGGTTAGATTTTTTTATGGTGTTGTTCCCTGTCTATATTGTGCTTTTCAGTTACCTTAATGTAGCTTGCAATGTACATTCGAGCAATCACATATTGCGATTAAAACCACCTAAATCTGGTGCATATCTAGAGCTACAAAACAACAAGCTCATCGAGTAAAAGAAATCATGTTTTGCGCTCCCTGCCATTTTTTGTCAGTAAATGCGCTACACTAAGTGCTGTCTTTTCAGTTATAAATCTACCAATCCATGTCACGCTCACAACGCTTACTTGATTTGATACAGATATTACGTAGTCATCGCTTTCCGGTGACGGGGCAACTTCTGGCTGAGGAGTTGGGCATCAGTCTGCGTAGTCTGTATAGAGATATCGCGACTTTGCAGGAGCAGGGGGCGAGTATTGTGGGTGAGCCTGGTTTGGGTTATGTGTTGAAACCGGGGTTTATGTTGCCGCCTTTGATGTTTTCTGAGGAAGAGATCGAGGCTTTGGTACTGGGGTCGCGTTGGGTCGCAGAGAGGGGTGATACGCATCTGGCGCAAGCAGCGCATAATGCATTGCAAAAAATTGCGGCGGTGTTGCCTGAGGATTTGCGTCTGTCCTTGGATACCAACACACTGTTGGTGGGGCCTGATGCGAAAGCGCCAGACATCGATACTGCCTTGCCTTTGTTGCGTAGCGCTATTCGTAACGAAAGAAAAATCTTACTCAATTATCGCGATGGTCAAGACAAGCTTAGCCAGCGCATGATTTGGCCGTTTGCGTTGGGTTTTTTTGAACATATTCGGGTCTTGATTGCCTGGTGCGAATTGCGTCAGGAAATCCGTCACTTTCGTACCGACCGTATTGTTTCATTTGAGGTTTATGACATACGTTACCCACGGCGGCGCCAGGCTTTGCTCAAAGAATGGCGTGCACAGGAGGGGATCGTAGCACCTTAATTTTCTAGCTTAGTTTGCTAACTGAGTTTGCTAACTTAGTTCGTCCAGATTGATTGCATGAAGCAAAAAAATTGAAAGAACATGAAAACACTAACAAAGCCTTACCGCAGAGGCGCAGAGAACGCTGAGAAAAACTTATTTTTCGCCTTTCCCCGAGCTCTCTGTGCCTTTGCGATAAACGATGTTGATTTTTACTCCATTCACATTGGTTTCATGCGATTGCTCAATTCGTTTATCAGCACAATTCACTGCTGACAAAAACTGACAGTAGCTGCTAATAAGATGGCACTTATGGGATTGCGATGCAAATCGCACAAACTGATCCTATATTTGAATTCTTTTATTTCTTAACTGGAGCACAGCATGTCAGCAAACTCAGCCACACCATTAACATCCTCCATTTCGCATCCCAATTTCGCCTTACTCTACGTCGACGACGCTTTGATCAGTGCGCGTTTTTATGCCGATATTTTAGAGATAGAGCCTGTAGAAGCTCAAGCCACTTTCGCACTGTTTGCTTTGCGTTCGGGTTTGATGCTGGGCTTGTGGGCGAAGAGTGGTGTATTACCAGCAGTGACTGCGACATCGGGCGCTAGTGAATTGGCTATTGCCCTGAAAAACGCACAAGAATTTGAACACCTCTATCAAGATTGGCAGGCACGTGGTGTGGTCATTGCGCAAGTCCCAACCGCTATGGATTTCGGTCTGACCTTTGTTGCGCTTGACCCAGATGGACATCGCTTGCGCGTCTTCGTACCGACCGAGGCACTCGCTGCAGCATGAAAAATTGGATCGCGGTTGCCTCCGCCGAGCACGTTGCGATAGGACGGGAGCGAGGTTTTATGCAAGTCTGTCATGGTAAAGCTGCGCCCTTGCGGCGTCTGCGAGCCGGTGATCAGGTCGTCTATTATTCGCCGACCCATCGTTTTGGCGGCAAAGATAAACTACAGCGCTTTACCGCCTGCGGTATCGTCCTTGAGAGAGCGCCCTATCAAGTCGAAATGTCTCCCGGCTTTCATCCTTTCCGTTGTGATGTGAATTGGCATCAAGCTCAGTACGCCAGCATCTTGCCTTTGTTATCTCGTTTGGAATTTTCTCGTGATAATAAAAACTGGGGCTATCAATTTCGCTTTGGTTTGTTTGAGATTAGTGCGGCGGACATGGCTTTGATTCAGGGCGCTATGATGCTTGAAGTGCCTGCTGAATTATCCCTAACGCAGCAACAAGGAGATCAACAAGCTCAGCAACAGCAACTGTGGTTTTCTTGATGCGCTCAGCGCTACTTCTTAGCACTTAGTTTCTCAAGCTTCTTATTTTGGGTCAGAATGCATGCAAACACTTTTTCGGGAGTCAGCATGCATTTTATTTTCAAAGCAGGTAGCCAACTGTCACGCACGGCATTATTACTGCTATTGAGTACCGTGTTGTTGATCGCGTATGCGTTATCGAGCGTGCAACCGCGCTTAGCTTTCAGTCCTGATGCCAGTACGAAAATTGCCGCTTCCTATTCTCTTACGGCTGCACAGACTCAATTAAAACAAATCACGCAAGAGCGTCATCCGGCAGGTAGTCCGGGGCATGCGCGCGTGCGTGATTATTTGATGGAGGAATTAAAGGCTATCGGACTAGAGCCGCAAATTCAGACTACTTTTGCGGTATTCGAAAAAGGTACGGCCAGTGGACAGGTGCAAAATATTGTAGTGCGTCTGCCTGGCAAATCTGCACAAGCGACCGCGACTGCAACTGCAGAGCAAGATAAAAAAGCCTTGCTACTGATGGCGCACTATGACGCGACGCCATATAGCTATGGTGCGGGTGATGATGGCGTTTCTGTGATTAATATACTGCAGGCTTTGCGTGTCTTGAAACAGCAGCCAGCTTTACAAAATGATGTGATCGCCGTTTTTAGCGATGCTGAAGAAGTGGGTTTGCTGGGGGCCAGTGGTTTTGCGGCGGATCATCCATGGATGAAAGACGTAGGCATGCTGCTCAATTTTGATAATCGTGGCAATGATGGTCCAGTCTTAATGTTCGAGCCTAGTGTTGGCAATGGCAAATTGATCGCGGGTTTAGCTCAGGCGGTAGGTCAACCGATCAGTAATTCTATGATGTATGAGGTGTATAAGGCGCTGCCGAACGACACGGACTTTACCGTATTCAGAAAAAAAGGCATACCCGGTCTGAACTTCGCTTTGATCCAAAACCTGTCTAGCTACCACACACGCTATGATCGTTCTGATTTGATCAATCCGGCTTCGCAACAACAGCAAGGCGAAATGGTTTTGCAACTAGTACGTCATTTTGGCAATCAAGATTTGAATCAACTTAAAGCAGACGATAGTGTCTATTTTAGTTTTTCTTTGGTCGGTTTGATTCATTATCCTGCCGCTTATGCTCTGCCACTTGCGGCGTTGATCAGTGCTTTGGTGATGTTCAGTTTTTGGATCGCGGCCAAACGTGAACCTGTGCGTATGTTACGTACCGCCGCTGCGGTCTTGCTGTTTTTACTCGTGATCGTTGCCCTCGGTTTCCTGTCGCAACGAGCATGGAATCTTTTGCTACAAGTCTTTCCTTCGTATTTGACTTTGATCGATCCCGATACCAGTCATTTCTATTTATCGGGTATTTTGTTATTGAGCACACTGATCTTTGTCGCGCTGTATCAATTCTTTTCACGTTGGTTGAGCGTCACTGAAATGCGTTTTGGCGCAGCCTTGGTATGGTTGATCTTGTTAGTTTTCACTAGCTTACGTTTTCCTGGTGCGAGCTTCTTGTTCGCATGGCCATTATTTTTTGTGGCCTTGTCTTGGCTGGTTTTGGATGTCAAAGCCATCGCTTACAACAGCGCCGCTTATGCGTGGACTTTGTTCGCAGGCTTTGCTTTTGCTTTGATTTTATTTGCCCCGCTCGTCTTGTTATTTAATATCGCACTCGGCTTTCATTCTCTGGGTGTGCCAGTCATCTTGTTCGCACTCTTGTTGGGCATCGCGCTACCTTTGTTGATGTGGCTATTTCAATATTTGCGCATGCCGGTGTTTTTATTAACAAGTGCTGGATTGATGGCGTATGCTGCCTACGCAACCGCCGCTTTTCATCAAAGCTATCCCGTCGCACCGCAATTAATTTATGCCGCAGTACCGCAGACATCGCAATACTATTGGCTGACACCACAGAAGCATTTAAATCGCGAGCTGTTAAGTCAATTTAGTGCGAAAGCGGAACAAAAATTAGCACCCGAAGTGTTCGGTCGCAGTTCGCCTAGATTGGAGTGGAAGTATTGGACCGATGTAGCACCAGCGACTGCATTGGCTGCACCGAAGATGACGATATTGTCGGATCAGATTGTCGGTGAATTACGTGAACTTGTAGTTCACATTCAAAGTCCCGAGCACGCTATTTCAACCCGCATGGGGGTTGAAGGCGTAACGGTATTGAAGGCGAGTTTGCAAGACAAGTTGATGGTAGAAAAGGCCACTGAAAAATGGAATTTCAGTATCAATGCAATGCCAGAAACTGGCGTAAATCTACGTTTCTCTATCGATAAAAATACCAAAATCACCGATGCTAAATTGCGAGCCACGGATGTATTTTACGAGCCGCCTGCCAGTGTCACTGGATTGAACTTGCCACCCGCTAAATCAGTTGATTTCCTCGCTATGGCGGTCAGTGTTTTAGATATTCCTGTGCTGCCAGCTAAGTAGTTGGGTGTTCGCCGCGCTTGTTAAAGCGCGGCGAACCACTATGCTTTCTGCACGAGCTTCAATAAGCCCTGTGAGGCATCCTCGATATAATCCAAAACAGTATCAAAACCGCTGGCACCGCCATAGTAAGGATCGGGTACCACCTCGGATGGACTGTGAGTGGCGTAAGACATCATCAATGACAGTTTATGTTGATGCTGTGCCGGACAGCGATCTTTGAGTGTGCGCAGATTGTCTTTGTCCATCGCGACGATAAAATCAAAATCATTAAAATCTTGCGGCGTCACTTGCCGCGCACGTTGAGGCGATAAATCATAGCCACGTTTGCGTGCATAGTCTTGCGAGCGTGCATCTGGTGGTTCGCCCACATGGTAGGCATGGGTGCCAGCTGAATCAATGTCTACATTTGTGGACAGACCGGCGGCTTCAGCTTGCGCGCGGAACACGCCTTCGGCGGTGGGAGAGCGACAGATATTGCCCATGCAGACGAAGAGGATGCGGGTTTTCATAGTGTGTTTGTTTGCGTTGGTCTGTGCGTAGTTAAAGGCGTGATGAGAAATTCTACTGCAATTTGGACCTACTTGGTTTAGCTGGACGGCTGTGTTTAAATGTTGCATTCCTTATTGCGCTTGCACTTATGTCAGACCAAATTCAAACCCTACTTCAACAAGCCTTAGCGCACCATCAGCAGGCTCGCCTGCAACAAGCGGAGGATGCCTATGCGCGTGTGTTGCAAATCGATCCACGTCAATTTGATGCCTTGCATTTAATAGGTTTGATCGCAAAGCAGCGCGGTGATCTGGAGTCAGCTTTAAATTTCTTTGGTAAGGCGATGCAAGTCGATCCGCGACAAGCCAAATTGCATTGCAATCTGGGCGCCACTTTGCAAGAGAAGGGTGAAGCGCTTCAAGCCTTGGCGTGTTATGAGATAGCGTTGCAGCTACAGCCTGACTACGCGATGGCATGGAATAATCGCGGTAATACTTTGCGTAGCTTACAGCGCTATCAAGAGGCTTTGGACAGCTTTGAGCAAGCGATGTGCTTACAAAGTAATTATCCCGAAGCCTATGTTAATCGCGGCATCTGTTTGCAAGAAGTGGGTGAGCATGCACAGGCCATTTTGGATTTTGAGGATGCGATACGATTACGTCCTAAGTACGGGCCAGCCTGGTTTGCTTTAGGCTTTAGCCATCAGCAATTGCAGGATTACGAACAAGCCCTGGCTAGCTATCATAATGCTGTAAGCATCATGCCCGGACATAGCCCGGCTTATTACAATCGCGCAATGGTGTTGATCAAAATAGAAAGTTATGCTGAAGCGCTGGATGATTTGCAGCAGGTAATTGAGATCCAGCCGAAATCGCCTTCTGCCTATCTACAACAAGGCCACGCTTTGCGTCATTTGCAACGGTTCTCAGAAGCGGTACAGGCGTATCAGATTGCGCTTGAACAAGGTGGCGATGCGCCGCAAATACACTATCACCTGGCGAGCTTGGGTGTCGGTACGATGCCCGCGATGGCACCATCAGCTTATGTCGCGGATTTGTTTGACCAGTATGCTGAGCGTTTCGATCAGCATTTGCAGCATCACTTAGATTATCAAGTGCCTCAGTTGCTGCATCAAGCATTGCAGAGCTTAACGCCTCAAACGGAGTTAGAGTTTGAGCGTGCTTTAGATTTGGGCTGCGGTACGGGTTTATGTGCGACTTTTTTGAAGTCCATCTCAGGCGCGGTAGACGGTGTTGATTTATCGGCCAAGATGCTGGAGAAAGCACGACAACGTGGCTTGTATGACCGCTTGCATAGTCAGGAGATCGTAGCATTTTTGACGCAATCGGTATCGTCCTATGACTTGATGATCGCTGCCGATGTGCTGGTTTATTTTGGTGATTTGCAAGCCGTATTTGAGGCTGCGCACGCCAAGTTAAATGGCGCGGGTATTTTCGCATTCTCGGTTGAGGCTTCACAAGAAGCGGAGTGGCAATTGCAGCGTTCGCAGCGCTATGCGCATTCAGAAAATTATCTGCGTGGCTTGGCCCAACAAGTCGGATTTGAATTACTGGCACTCAATGCGCATCATGGTCGACGTGAACAAGCGCAGTCTGTTTCAAGTTTGATTGTCGTGCTCAGGAAAAGTTAAGCTTTCCGCCAAAAATACGCGAGCCCACATAAAAGAAGCCCAAAAATAATGAGTAGACTAGTGCTGTTACCAATCAGATAGGGATAAAACATTAATCCAAATCCAGCCCATTGGAGTTTACTTTGCTTGTGTTTATTCGAGATATACACGCACACCATGCCGACGATGCCGAAGAGTATTGAGATAGCGATATAGGCGGGACTGGGCAGCATGCTGATCAGTTGAGCGAGCAAAACTTCAAGTTGTTCTTGTTCGCTCATCGTGATCTACTTTAGCAATTTGCTGACTAGCTTACGGGTCAATGGTGCGAATAAGAGCACCAAAGGAAATGCACAAGCCCAGGCGATTAAAAAGGCGTGCATCCAACGTGCCAGATAGCCATTCGCGATGCCTGTGTTGACCGCTGTCAAAATGCCGGACATTACCAAGGCCATTTGCAAGGACATCAGGAAACCGAAGGCCAGTTGCTGTTGTTTTTCTTTAGTCATTGTTGTGAATTGTTTAGATCAATGTAAAGAGTGCGATGCTGACGCCAACGCCGCCAAACCAGATCAATGAACGCAAAGTCGATTTGTCCATTAAGTAAGCTGCTACGTATAGGCAGCGTATGATAATGAAAGCGATAGCTAGTCCGTCAATCCGGCCTTGTTCAACCTGCGCCTGCTGAGCCAGAACTACACCTGCAATAAATAAGGGCAATGCCTCAAAGCCATTTTTTTGTGCGGCGACAGCACGTTGTTGCCAACCTGTTAGTTTGGATTCCCAATTGCGCGGGTGGTGATTGTCATAGCCGCCATTTTTGCGTGACACTTTTCCCATGCTAGCTTTGGCCAAGCCAACCGTCACGACTGGAAGTAAACAGGCCGCCAGTACACACCAGTTTGCAATACTCATTGTCAGGTTCTCATTGTGATTGCCCTTACTGCCTCAGTCCACGCAGCAGGGAAAATAGTTAGTAGAAAGTACAGCTGCTATTTGTAGCCAATACCAGATTAAGCCATCGGCATTCATTGTAACAATAAGCGACGTAAGCTTCACGGCTCCTGACATTGTGCCACTAAGTTAGGGTCTAAGCTGTAATACCGTTCAGTTAAGACGAATAGGAGAACTTCTCAGTGAAAAAATACGAGATTTTATTCGAATCGACTTTGTAGTTTTGGATAAAAATGAAAACCTCTCAAGGCCGAGACGCAGAGGCAGGCAGAGAAACCCAGTAAAATCTTGGCTTTTCTCTGCGCTCCTCGGCGACTCTGCGTCTCGGCGTTGCGGGGTTTTGAAGCATAATTAAAACTTCGTTCGCTTGACCAAAATATATGTCAACAGGCCCTAGGCTCTAAGCTGGCTTTTTACGACAGCCAGGAAGTTCGCCGCGCCAGGCTTTGACGGCAAAATACAGGCTAGCGACTATCCATATCCCACTCAAAATGGTGTCAAGAATCCGGTCCAGTTCCGTGCATTTACGTGAATACAGACAATCGATACTGACCACGATACTAGAACTGATGGCAATAATTACAAATAGACCGAGCGCGTAGAGCAGCATACAAAGCACCCGACGTCCTGCAGAAGGATAAATAAACACGGCACCCTCATCGTTGTTACTGAGCCATTGTGTTAGGGGTTTGAAGACTTGCAGAGGTGACATAAGAATGTGAGGATAGGCGCGATGAGTTGAAGTGATATTTAGGCATAATTATGCGCTACTTTGTGCACCAATGCGTCACAAAAAATGCAAAAACCAGCACCACCGTTTAGCGAAAAATCAATAAACTCTTAAGGCTAAAGTAAAGCTAGATGCCACTCTAACTATTTGTGCGGCACATCCAAAGCATGTCGAACCCGCGCACATAAGTCTAAAGGTGTCTGCGAAATCAAAGCGAGGGGAATTTCAAATTTCTTGCTCAGCCTTTGATAGTCTTCAAAGCCGTAAGACGCGATGAAGGGATGCATACCTGCGGCTAAAGCCGACGCATAGTCTTTGTGCTCATCGCCACAAGCAAAAGACAAGGCCGGATTGATGGAGAATTGCGCACTGGCGGCTTTAAAAAAGTCTGCTTTGCTGGCACGAATCGGTACATGAGCAAAATAGTCCAGATCGCCTATGTCTATGTCATGGCGGGCAAACAGTTTTGCCATCGTGATTTGTGGTTCGTTGCTGATGTTGCGTGTGACTAATCCGACTTTAATGTTGTTGTCTGCGATTAATTGTTTGATTAGCGCCGCAAATCCTTCATAAAACTGCGCTTCCTCGCGATAAATTTCTGTCAAGGTAGCGATCACTTGTTGGCGGCTTTTTTTGCCTAATTGCTTTTTAATATTGATAGGAAACTCTTTTAAGCCGCCTAGGTATTTAAAGAATTTGTGACGCTTTTGAAAACTTTCCAGGTCGCCGATCGCCATGTCATGGCGCGCAAAAGTTTCTTCAATTGCGCTAAATGCGTCAATGATGGTGCCATCGGCATCAAAAATAATCAGTCGATTTTTGTTCGGATACATGTCTGAGCCTTGGGCTGCGCTACTATGTGAAGGCTAGCTCTAAAAATTCAAAATTCTGGTTAGAGCTGCCCTGAATAAAGTACCAAGCATCTTAGCGTCGGTAATTGACCGTTTTATGACAAACGCGTGAATTCGGCTGTTGTCTTGGTCTGTGTTTCTTTTACGCTTCATTTCTTTGCTACTTTATGTCAAATCCCGATTCTGGTTTCCCACAACTAAGGACTGAGCGTTGCGTATTACGCCAGATTCAACAAACCGACAGACCTGCTTTGTTTGCCGGTTTGTCCCATCCGGATGTGATCGCGTATTACGGTATTTCTTACGCCAGCGAAGAGGCGACTCAGGAGCAATTGGACTGGTATCGCGCGCAAGAACTCAATCACAGCGGCCTCTGGTGGGCAATTTGTTTTCCTGGAGAACAGGCTACAAAGTTGATAGGCGCTTGCGGCATTTATGAGATGGATGACTACAACCGGAATGCGGATATCGGTTACTGGTTGTTGCCCGAGTATTGGGGCACAGGGATTATGCAGGAATGCTTGCAGCGCATACTCGCCTATGGATTCCATGAAAAACAATTGCATCGTATCGAAGCCGAAGTCGAGCACGGCAATCTGGCCAGTGTCCGGCTGTTGCAAAAATTAAATTTCCGCTGGGAGGGGAGGCGTCAGCAAGTAGCGTGGCGAGATGATCATTTTGTCGATTTGAACTACTACGCTTTATTAGCTCCTAACTTTCAACTTCCGGCGCATCTGAAATAAATGGGACTGTGCAAGACAGACGCAGATGCTTCAGCTTTATAAAGCGAAGCCGTGATCCGCTGGCGGCTGTTACAAGTTCTTACCAGACTGGCGTGGAAGTTACTAAATCCTGTGTGCATTTTCACAGCGGAAGCCTTAAGCTGTGCTTTCCCTTGGCGGATTCAATTTCGATTTGCACCTTTCATAGAGAGATAGCACCATGACTAAATCCGCGTCTATGTTTTTGCCCGTATTGAGCCTTGTCTTGCTAAGCAGTGTGCTTGGCTGTGCTAGTCGGCATGATACGCTTCAAACTGAATTGGTATCGGGACGCAGCGTACAGTTGGGTAAGCAGCTACAGCAGGCGCAGGTCGATCCCAGTCTCCTCCTAAATCGCCTGACTTGGGGCGAAAATGCCAGCAGCATGGCGGCCATGCAAAGCCTAGGTATGGACAAGTATTTGTATCAGCAATTACTGGCAAAAAATGCGCAGTTGCCAGAGCCTGTACAAAAACAAATTGACGCGATGACCATTTCGCAAAAACCGTTTGGCACTTTGATGCAGGAGTTAGATCAGCAGAGGCGCGCAGCTGCTGAGATGAAAGGCACCGATGACAGCCTGCGTAAAGCCTATCAACAAGAATTGACGCGCTTAGCACGTGAGGCTGCATCGCGCTCGGTGTTGCGTGCGACCTATTCTTCTAATCAATTATTAGAGCAAATGAATTGGTTTTGGATGAATCATTTCAATGTCTCGAATCGCAAAGAAAATCTGCGGGCCATGCTGGGCGATTTTGAAGAAAGCGCGATTCGTCCTCAGGCTTTGGGTAATTTCCGTGCACTGTTGCGTGCTACGGTGTTTCATCCAGCGATGTTGCGCTATTTGGATAACGAACATAATGCTGTGAATAAGATCAATGAGAACTATGCACGCGAACTGATGGAGCTGCATACCATGGGCGTCGGCAGTGGTTATACCCAAGCCGATGTACAGGAATTAGCGCGGGTTTTGACTGGTGTAGGGATCAATTTACGGCCAGCGCAGACGCCAGCTAAATTGGAACAACAGCCGAATTTTGTGCGCATAGGCTTGACAGAATTTAATCCACGCCGGCATGATTTTGGCGACAAAACTATTTTGGGTGTGACGATTAAAGGACGTGGAATTGCCGAAGTTGAACAAGTGATAGATTTACTCAGCAGACAGCCGGCGACGGCGAAGTTCATCAGTCGTAAGTTAGCAATGTATTTTGTTTCAGATGAGCCTTCGCAGGCCTTGATCGATAGCATGGCGGCGACTTTCTTGCGCAGTGACGGCGATATTCCATCTGTATTGCAAACCATGTTTTATGCGCCAGAATTTATAGCATCTTTAGGCAAAAAATTTAAAGATCCCGTGCACTATGTGATTGCTTCGGTACGTCTGGCTTATGACGGTAGCCCTATCGCAAATACCGGACCCATACTCAATTGGATCAATACGCTAGGTCAGCAAGCCAACGGTCATCAAACGCCAGACGGTTATCCCTTGCATGAAATGGCCTGGTCAAGTGCGGCACAAATGGCAGCGCGTTTCGATATCGCCCGCGCGATTGCTCGTGGCACACCGAACTTATTTAAGCCAGAAGCTGACGATGGCAAGAACGAAGCATGGAATGCGCAAGCGCGCGAATTAGCGCGTCCTGCCTTGGCGCAAAATGCTTACGTAAAAAACTTGAGTCAACGTTTTAGCTTCAGTTCTCAAGAGGCCTTGACGCAATCGACATCGCCCCAAGAGTGGAACGCGTTCTTTTTATCGACACCAGAAATGATGCGCCGATAATGTAAGCGCTGAACGATGACTGAATATCGAGAGCGATCAGGAAACAAAATGAAAGGAAGGCAGCATGAACCGTCGTGACTTATTGAAATCCTTCGCCGCTTTAACGGCAACTTCTGTTGGCTTGCCTTTTAGTACGCAATTAATGGCAGCGCCAGCGACGCAGAACCGTTTTTTATTGGTGTTTTTGCGCGGTGCTTATGATGCGACTAATTTGTTGGTGCCGACTGCGAGCCAGTTTTATTACGATTCCCGTCCAAACATCGCTATTGCTAAGCCTGGCACTAATCCGAATGCGGCTTTAGAACTCACTAGCGATTGGGGTTTGCATCCGGCCTTGCGCGAAACGATTTATCCCATGTTTAAAGCAGGTGAAGCCAGTTTTATTCCCTTTGCCGGTATCGACGATTTGTCGCGCAGTCATTTCGAAACCCAAGACAGTATAGAAATGGGACAAGCTCTGGGTGCTAGTCGCAATTTTCAGTCGGGTTTTTTGAATCGTTTGGCGATGCAATTAAATGCCGGTAGCTCCATGTCTTTCACCGAGCAACTACCGATTATTTTGCGTGGCGAGACTAAAGTCTCTAATGCGGCTCTATTAAAAGCCGGAAAAAATAGCTTGGACGACAGACAAAGCAAAATTATCGCGCAAATGTATGGCAATACAAATTTGGAAAAGCAAGTGAGCGATGGTTTTGAAGTGCGCGGCGAAGTCGTGCAGAACATGAAGGCCGAAGAACAATCCATGCAAAAAATGATGAACAACGACGGCAGTCGCGACGCCATTTCATCAAAAGGTTTTGAGCTAGAAGCCAAACGCATCGCCAAGATGATGCGCGACAAATATGCCTTAGGTTTTATTGATGTAGGTGGCTGGGACACGCATGTCAATCAAGGCGGTGCCAGCGGTGTATTGGCGAATAAGTTGGAAGAACTAGGACGAGGCCTGGCCGCGTACAAAACAGAAATGGGCAGCATGTGGAAAAACACCACGGTAGTCGTGATCAGTGAATTTGGCCGCACCTTCCGCGAAAACGGAAAAAAAGGCACCGATCACGGCCACGGCAGCGTGTATTGGGTCTTGGGCGGTGGCATGAAGGGCGGACGTATATTGGGCGAACAACAAGCGTTGGAGGCCGCCACGCTGTTTCAGAATCGCGACTATCCCGTATTAAACGAATATCGCGCAGTACTCGGCGGCTTGTTTGCTGGAATTTACGGTTTAAATCCACGACAAATGGATCAGGTATTCGCTGGCGTGCAGCCGCGTGATTTGGGATTGGTGTAACACAATTAGGACTTACGCAAAATTGCGCTGGCTAGGCGTGGAGCCGAAGACAGTGCAATTGCACGACGAGGCGAACACAACAACGCTAGCGTCTGTTTTGCGTAAGTCCTAACAAAAACAGGCATGTACAGTTCGTCTATAAATTAGATTAGCTTAAGTTGGATAGCTAGGTTTTTGCGCGAATGTTCGCAGGAAAATTCAGACAGATTTACAACATAAATCTGGTTTTTTGGGAATATTTCTTCTCGGAATTGTTTCCTGGTGCTAAGGTTTTGACACAGTGTCTGGGTGAGTGAGGACCTTGCGACGTCACCAGATTTCGAATGTAAAAACGGGAGCATGCTTAATGAAAAAAATTATTTTGATGACCAGTCTGTTGTTCATGGCTAGTACTGCATCTGCCGGTGTTTTATCTTGCGACGATTTAAAAGCCAAGATAGAAAAGAAAGTAGCGGGTAAGGGCGTAAAAGAATACAACATGGTGGTCGTCAGCAAAGACACGAAAATAGCCGGACGGGTATTAGGTAGCTGCGAAAAAGGGACGATGAAAATCGTGCATGAAAAAAGCAAACCTAAGGCCGTAGAAAAAACTTCTTAATTTAGGCCTAGCCACAACGGAGCTAGGTGCGCAAAATTGTAGGGCGGGTGCAACCCGCGCTGCTCAGGTGCTCGATGAACTGGCGGCGCGGGTTGCACCCGCCCTACGACATCCTTATGAGGCTGTTTAAAGAATAGCCTTAATCCAAACATGCGGCATACTCTTTACTTCCTGCGCTAGCCGCGCTTCCCTTAATAATTCTGCCAGTCGCAGCACCCGTCGCGACACCGTTTTGCAAGGCAAATTTTCCATTTATTAGTACATGCTGTACGCCGGTAGCGAGTTGATGTGGCTTCGCAAACGTCGCATGGTCTTGGATTTTTTCGGGATCAAAGACCACCACATCAGCATAATTCCCCACCTGCAAACTACCGCGATCTTTGATGGATAAGTTCGATGCGGGCAGGGCGCTGAGTTTACGTACGGCTTCTTGTATGGTGATGACTTTGTCTTTGCGTACATATTGCGCGAATACGCGGGCGAAATTGCCATAAGTGCGCGGGTGTGCGGATGATAGTAAGAATAGGCCATTAGGTGCGGCACCAGCAGCGTCGGAACCAAAACTGACCCAGGGTAATGCCACTTGTCTGCGTAGATTTTTTTCATCCATTAAGAAATACGCGACTTCTATTCTTGAACCATCTTCTATCACCAGATCAATCGCGGCATCCTCGGGACTGACGCCGCGCTCTTTCGCAACTTGGGCCAGACTTTTGCCGGTCAGTGGTTTCAATTTATCTGTTTTAAATCCTAGCAAGATCGTGCCGTCTGCACTCGCACCACCGTACAAATTTTCCCAATCTTTGGGATGCGGATTACGCATTTCCGCGATGACCTTGGCGCGAGTTGCCGGGTCTTGCAAGCGTTTAATCCACGCTGCTAAACCACCCGCTTGCACCCAGCTAGGCATGGCGGCATCCAAGCCAGTCGCGCCAGCGGTATAGGTGTACATGTTGGCGCTGATGCGCAGACCTTGTGCCCGTGCGGCTTCAATTTTTTGGATGATGGAATCTATCTTATGCCAATTGTCTTTGCCGGCAAATTTCAGATGGTAAATTTCGACTGGCGCTTTGCTGGCTTTGGCGATGCTAATCATTTCATCCACCGCCGCGTCGATACGATCACCTTCGCTACGCATGTGGGCAGTGAAGATACCGCCACAAGCGGCCGATTCTTTGGCTAAGGCCATCAGTTCTTCTGTCGTTGCAAAGGTATTGGGCACATAAATTAACGCGGTCGTCAGACCTAGTGCGCCTTCGCGCATAGCTTGGCGAACCAGCTTACGCATGCTCTGTAGCTGAGTTGGATTTGCTGCCAGGTTTTCACTGCCCAACACATAATTTCGCACGGTACCGGCACCAACAAGAGTGGCGACATTCGGTCCTAAGCCGCGTTGTTCTATTACTTTCAGATACTCGCCTAGGCTAGTCCAATTGACTTTGTACTTAATATCGCCCTGTGCTGCTTCCATTTCCTTTTGCATGGAGACAGGGATTGGCCCCATAGAGTCTTCGCCCAGCACTTCCAAGGTCACGCCTTGAACCAGATCACTCAAAGCACGGCCATCAACAAAGACCGACTCTTCCATATGCGACAGCATATTGATAAAGCCGGGTGCGATGGCTTTACCCTTAACGTCAATCACCGTCTTTGCCGTCATCTTGCGCTGTGCGCCGACATAAATAATCTTATCGCCGCTAATGGCTATCTGGCCGCGATAGGGGGCGCTACCAGAACCATCGTAAATCATACCGTTGCGTAACAATAGGTCGATTGTCGGCGTGGCTACGATTTGGGCTTGAGCGCTTGGTGTCAGAATTAAGCCAAACGAGCTTAACAAACAGGCTACGATGACTGTTTTAGATGAGCGTAAAAGTGAAGTCATCGTTGGTTTCAGATGGCACCTGTCTGGGCTTGGATGTTTTTGTGTTGAACCTTGCTTTACTTAAGATTCATACGCTTGTCGTCAATCACGTCACCCGCAGCCATCGCATCTTTTTCATGGCCGGGTTCACGCCATTTTTCTCTTAAAGCTTCGGTTTGCCATTGCTGCATGGTAGGTAAAGCGAGCATGCGTTTGACGTAGGCGCTGGCTTGGGTGTTCATAGGTAAGCCATAAGTTTGGATACGAAACACTACGGGCGCGAAGAAAGCATCCAGTGCAGTGAATTTTTCACCCGCCAGATAAGGGCCACCGAAGCGGTTGAGGCCTTCACTCCATAACTCATTTAGGCGATCGAGTTCGGTTTGCAGCGCTGGGGCGATTTCTTTCATGCGTATGCGTAGACCGACGTGCATAGGACAAGTGCTGCGTAAATTATTAAAACCAGAATGCATTTCAGCAGCAGCGCAGCGTGCCCAGGTCTTAGCTTGGGCATCGGCAGGCCAGACACCACGATGACGGTCAGCCAGATACTCAATGATGGCTAAGGAGTCCCACACTATGGACTCGCCATCATGCAAGCAAGGCACTTTGCCTGCTGGGGAAAATTTTCTAAAATTTTCCCAATTGCTGCCTGCGCCAAAAGTAACTAATTTCTCTTCAAACAATAATTCCATTTCGCGCATTAAGATCCAAGGGCGTAGCGACCAGGACGAATAGACTTTGTTAGCAATATAGAGTGTGTACATGGACTTGCCCTTAGCGTAATGAATTTTGAACAGAAGAAAAAATGAGAAGCGCTGGTTTCTATTATGACTGAAATTACCGATTTTAATTCCCGAAAAATTGCTTTCTGTAGGCAATCGGGCTGGTTGCCGTGACACGTTTAAATTGTCGCCGAAATGTTTCTTCTGAACCAAAACCGGTCAATTCCAAAATATGGCTCACGCTGGTGTCTGAAGATTCTAATAATTCTTTCGCTATTGCCACTCGTTCGCGGATGATCCACTCGTAAGGTGAGTAGCCAGTCAACGCCAAGAATTGCCTTTGCAGAGTGCGTTCGCTCATCGCAGCGCGTTGCGCTAAGTCAGCCAGTTGATGTTCTCGTGCTGGATGCTGGCGTATCCAATCCAATAGTTGCGATAAGCGGCCACGTTCATCTTGTGCCATGGGGCGTGGAATATATTGGGCCTGCCCACCTTCACGATGTGGCGGTATCACCAGACGTTGTGCAACCTGATTGGCTACTTTTACGCCGTAATCTTTTCTCACTAAGTACAACAACATATCGAGACCGGCAGCGGATCCTGCTGAGGTAATGATTTGGCCTGCATCGACGTACAAGGCATCGGTCTCCACCTGTATCGAAGGATAGCGTTTCGCTAATTTATCCGCATAGCGCCAATGTGTGGTGACGGATTTCCCGTCCAGTATTCCAGCCGCAGCCAGTACGAAGACACCAGAACAAATCGTGCAAAATCGAGCGCCGCGCGCATAAGCATTCTGAATTTTTTTGATGAGTTGTGGCGAGGGTAGTTCATCTACGTCGCGCCAGCCAGGGATGATGATGACATCCGCTTTGTCGAGCAGACGTAAGCTGTAGGGTGCCTCAATTGTGATGCCACCCGCGGCCCGCAATTTTCCCGGCTCAGCAGCACACACGGCGAAGCGATACCAAGCCACATCTAACTCTGGACGATCTAGAGAAAACAGTTCAACCGCACAGGCAAATTCAAACGTGCATAGGCGGTCATAAGCGAGAGCGACCACGAGAGGCGAGGGCATGAATACTCCTATTCACTTGTCATTCATCACAAATTGATTTTTTGCAGTTTGGCGGTAATTGACTGTGATATGTCATTCCTGCCACTATACCTCCTTTTCCTCTCAGCGCACAATGAGCTTGTTTTTGGAAGCAACTCTCTTACTCACTTTGACGAACAAGGAAATTTATGAATCGCAATTCTGTACTCCAAGTAGCCGCAGCAGATAGTGCAAGCGCGCTTGAACATTTCGCAGCAAGTTTGCGATTTGAAACCGATTGCTGGGATGTGCATAATGCTTTCGAGACCGGCGACCCGGGTTTTGTATTGCTGGATGTACGTTCGCCTGGCCAGTATGCACAGGGACATGTCCCGGGTGCGATCAATTTATTGCGGGGAAAAATCATCGCTTCTAAATTGGCGGCATATCCGGCAGATACCTTGTTCGTGACTTATTGCGCTGGCCCGCATTGCAATGGTGCGACCAAGGCAGCGATAGTGCTGGCTGAAATGGGCCGCCCGGTGAAAATCATGATAGGGGGTATTACGGGTTGGTTGGATGAAGGTTTTGTGCTGGAGTGCAGTCAATAATAGAGATGTACATCACAAATGCAATCCTTGAATGAATGTGGGAACCCGAATAAAACCTCGCCGCAGAGGCGCAGAGAGCGCAGAGAAAAATGTGGTTTTTTGCCTTTCTCAGCTTTCTCTGTGCCTCAGCGGCAAATAACTTTGTTTTGCGCTGTGTGCACCCTATTTCATCGCAGAGTTGAAAGGCGTTTTGCAGCAACGCTGCAAAACGTCCAGTGGAGGCCAAAGGCCGGAACGATTTCGAACGCCATGTTATGTGTTTTTGCCTATGTAAATTGCATTTGGTGGAGTTGGCATTTGATAAGCCCATTCAAATGCCTCAATCACTTGTTGTGCAAGCTGTCTGACTTTTGCCCAGTACTCATTTGAGTACAGCTGCTGAGTGTCAAGATAGAGTTCAGCAAAAGCCTCACCAGAGTGCGACAAAATATACTCGTCGAGTTGTTTAATGGCAGCTAACTGACTTTGTGTAAAGCTCGCCATATTCACTTTGTTGCGCCACTCTTCGAATTCAAGAACAAGCTCGTCTCCTTTCGCAGCAAAATCAGGGAAAAGCGCGTCCTGTATATGGGCCTCAGAGGCAAGTGCAAATACAGTATTTTGGAAGTCTGATAGGCTCATAGAAACACATAACCAATCAATTTAATACTTACTGTGATCCCGGAAACACCAAGCCAGTAACAAGCTAGTGATCGCTATCGTGAATGGAATCGCGCCCCACCAGCCGAAGACGGCTGTGACATAGACAAAGGCAGCCCAGGAAAAATGATTAGCTTGTTCCAATAAACCTGCCGCAATGTTGCCGTTAGCACGTCGATTGAATTGCGCACGCGGCTGAGGTTTGTTGAGCCACAGATTAATCAGGCTGACGCACAACATTGATGCGATGGCGCTAAATAAGGTCAGCAATGCTAAACCTGGTGCACTGAGCATCACCCATAGCAATACCGGTAAAATCAACAGCAAGACAGGTGAGATAGCGGCGATCAATTTGATAGCTTGGACATGTTTTTGATTGACCGGTGCACTATGGAGAAGATCTGCGGCGTCTTCCGCCATGACCATGATCCAGATCAGTGAGCCTGCCAAGGATGAACTTAAGATGATCATGCCCGCTGCCATACCAGGTAACATGGCTTTGCCATTAAAAATTAGAAATATAGCAGGGCATAGGTAGAGTAACTGTAGTAAAACATGTGAGATCAGTTGCGGATCTCTGCGGATTAAACGCCATTCCTTTAACAGAATAGTGCGGCTTAAGCCTTGTGCAAAGGTGTGTTTTTTTGCACTAGCCACCTGGTTTGGCATGCTTGTATTTGCGATCTTGCTACTCGCCAAAGCTTGTGACTTAGCCATACCAGCGCTCTGCTGTACGCCCCGCACAAAAAATTGATGGGTGAATTTGCTGGTTGCATAAAAAGCTGCGAATGCCAGCGCGGTAAATAGCGCCAGTTCGATCGGCGCCCCAAATAAGGCTTTGGCGGGGAGCCACAAGACACTATCCCCACCTAAGGCTGCACCATCCTCAAATAATGGACGGACGTTGGTGAGGATTTTTTGTTGAAAACTCTTCCCGCTATTACCGAATAATTGCGATATCAAAAACATCATTGCACCAGTCAGTGCGCCCAATATTTGCGCCACGACCAAGGTGCGTCGGATACCTAAAATTTTGACCAAACCTAGAGTGAGCAACATGGCAAAAGAAGCAGCAATTACTGCCATGCTCAAGATAGTGGGATAAATGCCCAGCCAACGCGCCTGTCCTAGTACCAGCCCAACATGGGCAAATGGCGCTAAGAAGAATAGAGCCGTGGCGCTGACACCAAAAACCACAGCTGCTAATTTCACTCTAAAGATGACTTTAGATGAGATCGGTGAGGACAGCAGTAAATCCAGATCACCACGCTGAAACAAGGCATTCACGCTGCGGTTGAGTGCCAGCGATAGCATCAAACTAAATACGGCAAACATCGCTAAACCTGTCACTATCAAGATGGCAGGTGCAGGTTGATCGGATAGAGTAGGCAATTTGCTCAGCATGACCCAGGCCAGGAAGTGCATGAAAAATAGGACGAATCCCATAATGAATTTCATACTCATAGGCATGCCGCGCTCATGTTTAGCATTCGGTTTTTGTCCGCTCATGTCGTAAAAGAACAGACGGATTTCATGCCACAGCAACCAACTCAGACTAGCTGGCTGCAGTCTCAATGCCCGTGTCAGCCAGCTGTTTGATTTCTTTGCCTGTGGTAGCGGTAGTTCTGAACTCAGCTTGGCGTGGTTCATGGTGCGACCTCGGTTAATTCTAAGAACAGATCCTCCAAACTCTTCGCACCTTGCAGACTTTGTTCACGCAACTGTTCCAAAGTGCCTTCAACGATCAATTTGCCATGTTGAATAATGCCTATGCGTTCGGCCAGGCGTTCGGCGACTTCCAGAATATGGGTCGTCAAAATCACGGTGCCGCCGCGTGCGACATGTTGTAGTAACAGGTCTTTAACCTGACGCGCTGCAGCCACATCGAGGCCAGTCAATGGCTCGTCTAGAATAATCAATTCTGGTTCGTGAATTAAGGCACCTGCCAAGGCTAGTTTTTGCTTCATACCACGGGAAAAACCTTCGATAAGTTCTTCACGATGTTTGCTCAAGTCCAGCCAATCCAAAAGCTCACCGGCTTGGTCTTGCGCCTGCGCCGCAGGCATGCCCCATAAACCAGCGACAAATTCTAAATACTCCAGCGGTTTTAATTTGTTATACAACATAGGATCGTCCGGCAGGTAGGCCAGCTTTTGCTTGGCGGCGGCCGGATTTTCTTGTAAATCTATGCCTAAGATTTTTATGCTGCCAGCATCGGGCAACAGCAAACCTGCGACCATTTTTAGGGTGGTGGATTTACCTGCGCCATTGGGACCTAATAGTGCGTAGAACTCGCCACGTCTAACCTTAAGATCGATTTGATCGACGGCGGGGCGACCAAAACTTTTGCTTAGTCCTGTCAGTTGTAGCGCATATTGCGGATCGTCGGATACGGGAAATAAGGAATCGTTGGGCATGGTGGGCTTTTTCAGTTCAAGGTAAACAATTGACAATGCTTAATCATATTGAGACTGGCGTTGAAAAGATAGTGTTTTCGATCAGCATTTCCTTGTGAGAATGAGTAGCGATAAAAATAGCTATGCCATTTTCGTCATACTGTCTAGCCCGGCTAGTCAAGACGGGTGCTTAGCCACTACTTTATATTCGATCTGATAGACATGATGGACGGAGAAATCGATGAGCAAGAATATTTTGTCAGAGCAGCGGCGACGCCATTTGCAAACTTATTGGCGCGTTGCTGCGTCTTTGAGTTTCTTACCTTTGAGCACTTCTGTTAACGCTACCTCAACAACTAAGTCTAGTTTGCCCACCAGCGCTAAAGCAGTGCCGCTGGATCAGGTGCGCTTACTACCATCTCCCTACCAGAATGCCTTGAAAGCGAATCAAGCTTATTTGCTGCGTCTGAGTGCGGATCGCTTTTTACATAATTATCATAAGTTCGCGGGTTTGCCAGTGAAGGGCGCGATTTATGGCGGTTGGGAGTCGGACACGATCGCTGGTGAGGGTTTGGGGCATTATTTGTCGGCATTGGCATTGATGTTTGCACAAACCGGTGAGCAGGAATTCAAACTAAGAATCGATTACATCATTGATGAACTACTGCATGTGCAGGCTGCGCATGGGGATGGCTATATCGCAGGTTTCATGCGTAAGCGCCCGGATGGCAAGATGGTGGACGGCAAAGAGATTTTTGCAGAAATGTTAGCCGGGGATATCCGCTCGGCTGGATTTGATTTGAATGGTTGTTGGGTGCCGTTTTATAACTGGCACAAAGTGTTTGCCGGCTTATTCGATGCGCAACAACTTGCCCACAATCCGCGTGCATTACAAGTTGCGTCGCAACTGGGAAATTATATAGAACGTTTCTTCGCCGGTATCGACGATGAAGGCTTACAAAAAATCCTGAATTGCGAGCATGGCGGTATTAATGAAAGCTTTGCTGAATTGTATGCGCGTACAGGCGAGCAGCGTTGGCTAAAACTCGCTTTGCGCCTGTATCACAATAAAGTCTTGCAGCCTTTGTCGCAACAAAAAGATGAGTTAGCGAACACGCACGCGAATACCCAGATTCCCAAGTTGATTGGTCTGGCGCGTCTCTACGAAGTGCATGGGCAAGCGCAACATGCGAGCGCCGCGCAGTATTTTTGGCAGCGTGTCACGCAGCATCATAGCTATGTGATAGGTGGTAACGGTGATCGAGAATATTTCTTTGAGCCTGACACCACGGCCAAACATTTAACTGAACAAACTTGCGAAGCCTGCGGTAGCTACAATATGCTCAAGCTCACGCGACATTTGTATAGCTGGGCACCGGATGCGGCGTATTTTGATTATTACGAACGCGCGCATTTGAATCATATTTTGGCCCATCAAAATCCGGCGACTGGCATGTTCACTTATATGACGCCTTTGATGGCCGGCGTAGCACGTGACTATTCCAGCGAAGAGAATGATTTTTGGTGTTGTGTCCTATCGGGGATGGAAAGTCACGCTAAGCATGGCGATTCTATTTATTGGCAAAACGAAGACACCTTATTCGTGAATTTGTTTATCCCATCACGTTTGGATTGGAAACAGCAGGCAGCACAATTTGAGATGCGGACTGAATATCCGTATCAAGGTGAAATACAACTGCGTCTCAAACAGATCAAAAAACCTAAGCGTCTGCGTCTGGCTTTGCGCATACCTGCCTGGGCGCATGAGTATCAAATTTTATTGAATGGCAAAGCCATTACTACTGCAACGGAAAAAGGCTATGCTATTGTAGATCGGCTTTGGCGTAGCGGCGACTTGATCTCTTTGACTTTACCGCTGGCATTGCGTTTGGAAGCTGCACCGGGCGCGCCTCAAGTAGCATCTCTAGTGCGCGGTCCTATGGTAATGGCCGCGGATTTGGGCGCCGCCGAAAAACCGTTCGACGGTGTGGCACCTGCCTTAGTCGGAGCGCAGATTTTGCCGTCTATATCAATGATTTCAGCGACTGCGGCGCATTATCAAACGCAGGGCATAGGCCGTCCGTTTGATCTGCCTTTGCGTCCCTTCTATTCACAGTACACACGTCGTTCTGCGGTCTACTTTAATATCTATAACGACGCTGAATGGGCTGCGGCCGAAGTCGGTTTCCGTAAAGAGCAGGCACGCCTTTTGGAATTAAGCCGGCGTGCGGTGGATGTCATGCATTTAGGGGAAATGCAAGCTGAGCGTGATCATCAGTTAGAGGCAGATATTTCTTATCCGGTCGTCTATCGTGGCAAGAATGGACGCGATGCCAGAACCGGTGGTTTCTTCAGTTTTTATATGAAGGTCAAGCCCGGTGCTTTGATTTTGCAAGCGACCTATTCGGGCGAAGAAAAAAATCGCGATTTCACTATCACTATCGACGGTGTAGAGATTGCTCATGTCGTTCTGAACGGCGATAAAGCAGGTGAGTTTATCGAGCAAGATTATGTCGTACCCGAAGCACTCACCAAGGATAAAGAAAAAGTCTTAGTGCGATTTAATCCAGCCAATGGGCGTACCGCGGGGCCGGTTTTTGGTTGTCGCTTGTACACGGCAGAGAAGGCATCACAATAGGTCGGTGAGTGGGTGCGCCCTTCACGAACTCTCATAATCCCAGCCTGAATGCGGTGTAAATATCACGCGACCAGGTGACATTACGCCGTCCGCTGACTAGCCGTGCAAAGTCTTTCAACATATGCCAGCGCGCATTGCCGTCCGGGTAGCAATTGACGTAGTGACGATTGTGTTTTTTGCCGGATCGCCATGGTGTAGAGATGAGTGTACTGGCGTGAGCCTGACCTATTTGCTTCAGGCTAGTCAGGTAATGATTAGTGTAGACCGGATCAAAATAAGCTGTGTCGGCCTGCACACCACCATATACAAAAGGGACATTCGCCGCCATCGCAATGATGTGTTTGATCGGCGTGCTTCTCAGGCTTTCTAACTCAGGTGAGCACTGCCCGTTATTCGATAAAACTAAAAGCGGCTGATCTTTCTGTCGCGCCAGATAGATGTGAATATTGCTGCCAAAGTGGGAAAACGGCTGATCGACAAATTCGCCAAACATGCTTTCTAAGGTGGCGATCAAAGGTGCAGTAGAAGCAAACGCAGAGCGACCCAGCAATAATTTACTGATGGCCTGTATGCCCGAAAACCAATGAGCATGGTGTTGGCGACGGAAAATCTGCTCAGTTTTTGGATGGCATAAATCGTCTATGCTGATACGGTTTTGTGCCGTGCTAAATGCCATAAAACCAAACAAGGCAAAAACCGATCCTGAGAACGCATGAATAGCATCAAAATTATGCAGACGTTCTATGCCTATCGCGTTTAAAACGATGTACTGACGCGTCAATCCCGGCCCTGTGCTATCGAGTAGTAAGCAAGTTTCTTCCGCGTCGTGTGCGGCGAAGTGTTGGTCGATCTCGGCATGAACTCTGTGCTTGAGCGCGATCTGGGTGGCGGGTAATTGCATGATGTTTCCTTTTGTAATGGCGCAGTGGGGGCATTGATAGCTTGATTGCTCTCTTGCTTAACTCAGTCTGACGCAGGCTTTGCCGTGGTCGTTTGTGAGCTTTGTTGCGCCAAGATAGTTTTTGTGTCCTGCGGCGGGATTTTGATCTTGCTCGCCGTATTCGTTGCTGAGGCGGCGCTTGCAGGATGTTGTGCGACTAGTTCATAAAAATCGGCGAGCGGGCCGCGTTTGATCTCGGCATCAGCAATTACAGCGGGCTTTTTGTCGTTGGTCGTGACAGTTTGGGCAGCAGCATTTTGTGTCAAATGGCTGAGTAAGATGAGTGTAAGCAGGCTAAGTGTTTTCATGATTAAGCTTTCAAGTAAATGGTTAGAGCCGATGATCTTGGGAGTAAGGTGGCTAAACTGCGATCAGTTACTTGCAAAATGAAAGTAACTGATCGCATGATACTCAATAGACTTTCAAAATGCAAGTGTGTAAAATGAAGTATCTTTTTCTAGCGCTAAAATTGGCTAAAACTACCCTAAAGTGAATAAAAATGACAAAATCATCACAAAGAGCCTGCCCCGTAGTGCGTACTGCCAGTTTGATTGGTGATGAATGGGTCTTATTGATCTTGCGCGAACTATTCAAGCGCTCACACAAATTTGACGAACTGCAAAAAGGCACGGGAGCCGCCACCAACATTCTGACTAACCGTCTAAAACGCATGATGGACGCCGGCATCGTAGTGAAATTGCCGTATCAGGAACGACCACCGCGTTTTAAATATCGCTTGACGGAAGCAGGGCTGGGTTTGCTACCTTTGGCTTTGGAAATGATGCGCTATGGTGAAGACTGGATGCCATGCCCGCTGCCTACACCCTTACTGCTGCGCCACTTAAGCTGTGGTCAGATCACTCGCCCGGGACAAATTTGTACGGCATGTGGAGAGCCCTTGGTAGTGACGAATTTGCGCATGGAGGACAATCCTGCTGCGGTGTCGGAAGGGGCTTGAGGAGCTTGATTTGGATGGAAATCAGAATTAGAGGATTATTTTCTAAGCGCGCTAAAAGGAAGTTTAAGAATTTTACAAATGCTTCAAGGCTTCCCGCACGCTTAAACTCGATAATTGCGTGCGATGAGTCTCCACAAAGTCGGCTACTGCGTCAGGCTGCCATCTGGCGTAATCGCGCAGCGCCCAGCCTATGGCTTTGCGTATAAAAAAATCGTCTTCATGCGCCAGTGTTTGCGCATATCCAAAGAGTCGCTCTTGATCGGTCTCCAAGCGCCAGCCTAGTTGATGAATCATGGCGATGCGGCGTACCCACATATTGGGATGCTTTACGGCTTTGTCCATATGAGTTTGAAATTTCTGTGCGCGGCTGGCGAACAACATATCGCTAGTCACCGAAGCTAGGCCGTCGACGCTATCCCACCAGGATTTCTCTTGGGCTAAGCTCAGCATCAAGCTAAGTTGGGACAGACCCAATTTCTTTTTGTGTGTCGTCAGCAAATCTATGGCAGCGTGTTGATATTCTCGCTGAGGTAGCAACCATAAAGCGCGGACCAATTGCTCTAAATCTGAAAGATCAAAATTGACTTTACCCAATTCCATGATCAGTGTGCGACGTAAGGGTGTTTTGATTCCTAGAAAATCAAACTGATCGCGTAGATAACTACGCATTGCCCTGGCGTTTTCTGGATTAGCCTGCGCCAAAAAAGCAGCTTGAATTTGATGGTAATAAGATTCGACTTGCATGATTGCTTCCGTCTAATTCAGGCTTAAGAACTACTACAACTGCTGCCGCAACTACTACCACAGGTGCTTCCACTGGAGCTGCTATCAGCGCTGCTACCCGAGTCAGAGCAACTGTCCGATGAACCCGCATCCACTTTACTACAGCCCGTATAGTTGGAAGATGAACTACCCGTGCTACCCAAGTCAGCAGTCGAGCCAGTATCATTGTTTTGCGCAGCGATCAGTCCTGCTTGCTTGCGTTGATAATGTTCAAGCATGGGCGCTGTGATCAAACCGAATGCTAGCAATTCCATAGGCAGGAATGCGGCAGGAAATAGCATCGCACCAGTGCCTTGACCCAGCAAACTCATGTGCTGAAAACCCAATTTATCACCGGCCATGTCATAGCTATAACCGCGAGGCATATTCAATCGTTTATCCAAAGCAAACAGTGCAGGCGCGGTATGACTCAAGGCATCCTTGCCTTCGATGCGACGTAGTTGAACCAGCGAAGTCGCCAGCGCCTCTGCCATCGCGCCTTTCGTCTCGCCCTCCATTTGTGCTGCCGCCACATGAGGAATCGTGCGTCCAAAATGTTTTTGGCAAAAGCGATCGACATCCACGTCCGAAAAGCTAGCCTGAGGCAAATCCAGCCAGGCATGCCAAACCGAATCTGCGGCTTTCGAAGGGAGTGCGCAAACTGCCTTGCCTCGCTGACTAGTTTGCTTAACGCAATCAAAAAACATCATCAGACCTTCTGCCGCGCGGATATAAAAAATGGCATCGTCAGGGATGCCAGTAAATTCGTCTTTGGCGTGCGCCCGCCAATGAGGCAGCAGACCTGCCGGCAGCTCACTCAAAACTTTGCGATAAGGTGATTGCCGGATGAAGCGCTGGTAACGCAATTGTTCCAGCCAACTCTTTAGCGACATGAATGTCTCCTTATCCTCTATATGATAGAAACTAGGTAAGTGCTAGCCGGTGAGGGGCGTCGTGCTAGTTGTGCAGCGGTCTCGATTATAGTGCAATCAAAAAAGCCATGTGAAACTCAGCATATGCAACAGCTCACGCAAAACTCAAAGCAAACACACAAGCCAATATCAGTAGCAGGCTAATGAGGGCGGCCAATCTGGACTTGGTACCGATAACCGAGGCCCCCATAATCTCCGTGTTTTGCGCAATCAATAGCAAAGCGATCACATGTAAGGGCAACAGCACAGCATTAACCACCTGACTAGAGTAAATCAGAGGAATCAGCGGCAAGCCGGGTATCGACACCACGCTGACTGCCGCTACTGTAAGCAAGATGAACGCAGCATAAAAAAACTGAAAATGTTTAGAATCCAAATCGAGCGACGCTGGCTCGCCCATGCCCTCAGCAATCGAATATGCAGTCGCCACGGGGACGATAGCGGCCGCCAGCAAAGACGCACCAAGCAGTCCCACGCCAAATAAAATGGTGGAAAACGAGCCTGCTAATGGCTTTAACGCGAGAGCCGCGTCGCTGGCATTGGCGATGTGTATGCCTGATTTGTTTAAGGTCGCAGCGCAGGCTACTGCGATGGCAATGCCGATAATGCCGGTGAGTAGCGAGCCGATCACGACATCGACTTGCTCCCAGCGCAAATTGCTGATCGAGATTTTTTTGTCCACCGCATAGGATTGGATAAAAGCCAGCCCCCAAGGTGCCAGCGTAGTCCCTAGCGTGGCGGCAATCGCGATCCAGCCGGCCTGATCATCCGGTAAATGTGGGGCCAGAGAATAGTGCGCGACAGCCGCCCAATCGGGTGCGGCCAAAATGCCATCAACGATGTACAAGGCCAGTGTCGCGGAAATGAACAACAGAATTTTTTCTATACGATGAAATGAACCCAGTACAACGACCAGGCAAATCAGTATTCCAGCTAACGGCGCACTGATCCAAGACGGGACACCGATTAAACCCAGCGCCGCTGCAATGCCCGCGTATTCTGCACAGATAGTGCCAAAGTTGGCGAACAGCAGACCTATCACTGCCGCGTAACCCCAGGTGCGCCCCCAATGCTGGCGTATCACTGCGACAAAACCCTGTCCGGTGGCGGCACCTATGCGCACCGCCATCATGTGAAACTGCACTAGCAAGATAGTAGAAAAAGGGATGATCCACAGCAGGCGATAACCGTAGTCAGTGCCCAGTATCGAATAGGTGGTAATCCCCGCCGGATCATCATCGGATAAGCCAGCTAATAGACCTGGACCCAAGACCGCCATAAATGCGGCTAACCAACCCAAGCCTTTGACGCGAAATTGCGAAAACCGTGCCGCGATCCCTCGTTTATGATGCGCTATCGCATGAGGATGTTTGCGCACAATTTTTTTCATGAATTTCCTGAGGCGGTTATAGTAGCAAGCTTGTCGCAGATACTACACCCTTCGTTCCTCAGGGCTGATTCTAATGCGCCTTCTTTTGCGCTAAAGCGCTCCCTATGCCATGTCGCGCCGGTTCACTGATGGCTGTAACTGTGCCATCTGGATTAAAACGGATCGCATTGGCTGCACCAATTTCAGCGTCACTTTTATCGACGCTCCATCCGTGACCAAAGCGCGCCAAACCTGTGGCCTGTGCGCCGCCTATGAAATTGGGTTCGACTTGTGTCACTGCGCTATTGCGTTCCGACATACGGGGTGCCGCCAGCGCATCGGCCAGATTCATGCCGAGATCAATATGATTGACCAGGGTTTGCAAGACCGTCGTAATAATGGTTGAACCACCTGGGCTGCCAACGGTGAAAGCGGGTTTGCCATTCTTCAACGCGATGACAGGTGCGATGCTGCTGCGCGGGCGTTTACCGGCTTCCGGACTATTCGGATGCGGTGCGCTGAAATCAAAATCCGTCAACTCGTTGTTCAGCAAAAAACCATAGCCCGGCACCACCATGCCATTCCCACCCCAGTCTTCTATCGTATAGGTATAGGCGACGATATTGCCATCCTTGTCGCTGACGGTTAAATGGGTGGTGTGGGTACTTTCTTCCTTGTTTCCTTTGATTGCGGGATGCGCCGAATTGGCAGATAAGCGTGGGCGCAAGGGGTAACTAGGATCATTTTGAAATGGGAAAGGATCACCAGGCAGTGCATCGCTGCTACGACTAGCGGCCTGATTGAGGCGCAGTTGTTGCGCTCTTTGTTTGCTGTATTCTTTACTCAGTAAGCCATCGACTGGTACATCCACATATTCGGGATCACCGATGTAGGCATTGCGATCAGCAAACGCCAGACGCGAGGCTTCCAAGTACAAATGTTCTACTTGCTGGCGCGACATTTTCTTTGTGTCAAAATTTTCTAATAAATTCAAGGCCAGCGCGACCGTGATACCGCCACTGCTCGGCAAACCTAAAGCATACAAATCGTAGCCACGATAAGTGCTATGTATCGGTTGACGCAGGCGCACTTCATAGTTGAGCAAATCTGCTTGGGTCATAAGGCCAGGCCGGACTTGGGCGCCATTCACAGTCGGCGGCTGATTGACTGTCTTGAGTAAAGCATCTGCGATAGGGCCGCGATAAAAAACATTGGCACCACCTTGCGCAATCGCCTTATAGGTTTTAGCTAAATCGGGATTCTTAAAATGAAATCCCACTGGCAGGGCTTTACCGTTCTGCATGTACAAAGCATTGCTAGAACTGTACAAAGCAAACTTGTGACTAGCACCTGAATTCAAATGATGAAAGATAGGTGTGATCGCAAATCCTCGTTCTGCAGTGCGGATTGCCGGTGCCAGCACCTGCTTAAACTGCATGGTGCCATAACGTTTTAAAGCTTCATCCCAACCGCGCACCGTACCTGGCACACCGACCGCTCTGCCACTACTGATGGCATCGTCCGACTCCAAGGGTTTACCGTCTTCAATAAACAAATTGGACGTCACAGACGCAGGGGCCGTCTCTCTATGATCGAGTGTAATAAAACGCTTTTCCTTGGCCAGATAAATCATCATAAAACCACCACCGCCTATGCCACAGCTAAATGGATCTGTCACACCCAAAGTCGCCGCCGCAGCCACCGCTGCATCAATCGCATTGCCACCCTGATTGAGTATCTTCATGGCGGCTTGTGAGGCTTCTTCGTTAATTGTCGCAACCGCGCCGCCAGTACCAGTGGCTATCGGTGTTTTTGTTGTCTGAGGCGGGCGATTAGGATTGCCGGCAAACGCGTCAGTGCTTTGTGCGCTGAAAGCACAAAGCAAAATGAGAACTAAGGATTTTTTGGTGAGACTCATTTCATTTCCTGAATAAAAACAATCCCTACAAGATAGCTCAAGCAGCTTCCTTGCGTCGGTTTACACTGGAAAAATTGTGGGAAATTAGCTTAGTTGAGCTTAGTTAAGAATGGATTGTTGCATTTTTGTGGCGGGGCGATCGGCGATCGCGAAACGCAAAAACTTCGAAAGTTTTCAAAGGCAAAGTAGAGATTGGTAAAATGCGAATTAATTATTGCACTTTGTGCCTACCTTAACCATATCAAGCTGCCGCCTTAACTAGTAAACACCACATGAATATAACAAGCAGAAGCATGACCGCAAGCGACATAGCCGATGTCGCGCAGCTATTTGATTTGTACCGCCAGTTCTACGAGCAAACAGCCAATCCACAACTTGCTTATGACTTCATTCACGATCGATTTACGCAAGGAGAATCGGTCGTGTTAGTTGCTGAGAGCACCGAAGTGGGTATGCTGGGTTTTTGCCAACTGTATCCCACGTTTTGCTCGGTCGAAGCTGCGCCTATTTATTCTTTGTACGATCTTTTTGTTATACCCGAGGCGCGCAAATCTGGCGCGGGTCGTCAGCTATTGTTGGCCGCCGAAGCCCGAGCCGCTGCTGATGGGAAAGTCAGAATGGATTTGACGACGGCAAAGACTAATTTGCCCGCGCAGTCCTTGTACGAAGCCTTGGGTTGGGTGCGAGATGAGGTTTTTTATGCTTACAATCGAATTCTTCCCAAAAAGTAATTTCACGTGAATTTACAGAATTGAATACGTATTTGATGGAGTAGCTCGATGTTTAAATTTGCTGTTTTTTCGTCTATATTACTAATGTCGTTCCCAAGTGCCGCCTGTAGTTGTGAGAAAAATCTAAAAGCACAGGTAAGTGAAGCTGACAAAATAATCGTAGCAAAAGTCATTTCTGCAAGATATCAATCTGATACAAACGAAAATTCATTTCCTCATGTACAAGCAAATATGGCGGTGATCAGATTGCTTAAAGGTAAGGCTGCAGAAAATGTCGTCGTCGAGACTTCACCACCAGGTGAGGGCTGCGGTGTTCCAATGACGATTGGGCAAACTTATATTATTTTTTTGCACAAAAACACCCAATACGTTGGGATGTGCGGCGGCTCGCATGAACTTCTTGGTTTCGAGGAGAGGACTATGCCAGACGAAATTTTGTCTCTCGTTAGGAAGCTACCTAAGAAGTAAATAATGCATATGAACTTTTTCGTAGAGCACGAAAAAACTTGTTTAAAAATTAGCGAGTTATTTGATGATTTGTTTGCCTATTTACTCAGAGCTTTCCAACATGCTCCCAGTCTCACGATAGCGCGTATGCCAGGCAAAGGCCTTTTCTAATAAATGGGGTGTCTGTCCGCCACGGATTTGAGCCTCTTTGACGTAGTCTAGTAACATGCTGCGATAGGGCTCAGCGACGCAGTTTTGTATGATGCATGGGGCACGTTCACGTGGTGCCATGCCGCGTAAGTCGGCCAGACCGACTTCGGTGACGATGATATCGACATCGTGTTCGGTATGATCGACATGCGACACCATAGGGACGATGCTGGAAATTTTGCCGCCTTTGGCGACAGATTTTGTCGTAAAAATAGACAGATAGGCGTTGCGCGCAAAATCACCTGAGCCGCCGATTCCATTCATCATGTGTGTGCCACCGATGTGGGTGGAATTGACGTTACCGTAAATATCGACTTCCAGCGCCGTGTTGATGCCTATGATGCCCAAACGTCGTATCACTTCGGGATGATTGCTAACTTCTTGCGGACGTAGTAGCAGTTTATCTTTATAGCGTTCGATATGATTAAATACCTCGTCATGCTTTTTGCTGGAAAGCGTGATCGATGAGCCAGAAGCAAAATCGAGTATGCCCGCATCAAATAGATCGAAGGTGGAATCTTGTAAAACTTCTGAGTACATCGTCAGATGTCGGAAAGGGCTGGCTTTGAAACCGGCCAAAACGGCATTGGCGACCGTGCCTATGCCGGCTTGCAGTGGCAACAAAGCATTTGTTAAGCGACCGGCTGCGACTTCATGTTCAAAGAATTTAATTAAGTGTCCGGCGATGGCGTCCGTCTCTGCATCTGGCGGCGCGACGGTGGAAGCGCTATCGAGCTTGTCCGTGACCACGATCGCGACAATCTTGGCGGGATCAATTTGAATCGCTGTGGTACCGACCCTATCGTGGGCGGACATCACCGGAATAGGGTCACGATGTGGGCGTTTGCCTGGAATAAAAATATCGTGCATGCCTTCTAAACTCAGAGGCTGACTCAGATTGATTTCGATAATGACCTTTTCAGCCAGAATGGCAAAGCTGGCACTGTTGCCGACTGAGGTGGAGGGAATGATGGCGCCGGTTTCGGTGATCGCAATTGCTTCGATGATGGCGACATCAATCGGCGCGATCTGACCGGCACGCAGATGTTCAACTGTTTCGGATAAATGCTGGTCTATGAACATGACTTCGCCACGATTAATGGCGGCGCGTAATACCGGATCGGATTGAAAAGGCATGCGACGTGCTATGACGTGCGCTTCAGTCAGTAGTTTGTCGACATCGCCGCCCATAGACGCGCCCGTCATCAGGGTGATTTGAAGCGGTGTATCCGGTGTAAGTAGCGCGCGTTGCGCCAGAGCCAGCGGCACCATTTTCGCATCACCCGAACGGGTAAAACCGCTCATGCCGACCGTCATACCATCTTGTATCCAGTTAGCGGCATCGCTGGCGGAGCAGAGGCGTTTTCTCAGTTCCTCCATGCGGATGCGCTCATGCAGTGCATCGGATTTGTTCGCTTGCATAGAGAGTTGCCTCGATTCCTGACCTGTGGAGAGGGACGGCATAGCGACTTCCTTGAAAATAAATGGCTGTGGGGAATGTAGCGGTATTGTACTGGTGTCAGCGCAAGCACAAAGCCAATATGCAAGCTAATAAATTTGCTATTTGTACAGGTCTTGATTTTTATCGTATCGCATTTCGCGTATTTTCACACTATGATGGGGAAATACCAACCGACTCTACCAACTTCATTCTATCAATCTCATGTCTTGTGTTCGACAAATTTTTTTAAGCATTTGTCTCAGTATCATCTTGGGTCAGGCTGCTGCTCACGATCCGATCAGCAATCAGGCGAACTCAGAATTACGTCCACCTTTAAGCTCGGCTCTGGTGATGGCCGGTGCCGAGAAAATGTATCGCCAACGCTTAATCGAAATTGAGCAGGCAGGGTATCTGGATAGGGATGCTGTGTTTTTGGCGCAGCTCAGGAAAATAGCGCAAACCTTAATTCTACGTGCGGCCCAAGACTATCCCGAAACCCGCCATTGGCAATGGGAGATCCATAGTAGTAGCGAAGCAGAAGACAGTGCCTACAGTATGGCGGGCGGTAAAATTTTGGTGAATCAGTTGCAGATAGAGCGCCTAAATTTGAATGATACGGAATTGGCGATGCTGCTCGGCCATGAGATTGCGCACAGCGTGCTGGAACATAATCGACTTGAATATGAACAGGCCTTGGTTTTGTTTCCAACCTGGCGCCAGCGTAGCTTCGAAGAACTGGAAGAGGCAGTCGATAATAATGAAAGTTTCTTGAACGCTTTGGCATCGCTATGTAAGCAACAGGAAGAAGAGGCGGATGCCGCGGGCTTACGATTGGCGCAGCGCGCCGGATTTCCATTGCCAGCCTTGGTGAATTTTTATAAGAAGCTCAGTCGTGCCAGCCATACTCCCAATTTTGACAGTAAGAGTCACCCAGCCCCGGCCAGACGCTGGATGGCAATGCGTGAATTGGCGCTGGTCTTAAGTAGAGAGCATGGCACTTAGATCAGCGCACTTTGTTTGTTGAGTGGGGATAGACATTTTTCCTGAGGTGTCCTAGCTTACTTCTGATCCATTTTTTACTTAGACGACAAAGCGGTCTATCTCGACGTTTCCACTATTCTAAAAATTTATTTCCCGTTAGAATGTTTTTAACACGAGATCCGGGTAGGGTTTTGTGTAAGCTATCTTTGGCAGACGTCACCACTTATTGAGAATACCAGCATGACGATAGATCCACGCACCATCATGGTGGTTTGGGCCGCACTAAATATCTTATTCGCTGGCATGCTGGCCTTAGTCGGTATGCATGCGGGCAATGTGCGCGGCATGCGCCAGTGGGCTTTGGGTGATTTGTTGATAGGCCTCAGTCTGGCGATTACCAGCCAGATTGTGATACCGCCGCCTTTGTTCGTCGTGGTGTTTGCTACCTTAACTTTAGGTTGCGGTCTGGGTTTGCTTTACAACGGTATAGAAGCTTTCAAAGGTGGACGCTGCCGCTACTGGATACCCGCTAGCCTGGCACTGATCATGTTGGCGAATAATACGATTTTTGGTATTTGGTTTTTTGAACCTAAGATTCGTATAGCTACTAATTTTTTGCTATTTGCCTTGGTGCATATTGTGTGTGCCCGAGCGCTCTTCGTACAGATTGCGCAACCTTTGCGCACTGCTTATTGGCTAGCAGCTGGATCGGTTTCTGTGATCGCTTTGTTGGCATTGCTACGTTTCATTACTATTTTATTTTCACCTGAGGCTTCGGTGCGTATGTTTACCGCTACCGGTGTCAACCCTAGCGTCTTTTTCTTCGCCAGCCTGGCGCAAATGTCGATGTCATTCGCTTTTATGCTCTTGATTAATTACACGCTGGCGAATGAACTGAAAGAATTGGCGGCAACCGATGCCTTGACCGGAATTTTGAATCGTCGCACGATAGAGGTGGAAACCATGCGACAGTTAGCCCAAGTCAGGCGCAGCGGTGACAATGTCGCGATCATGATGATCGATGTCGACTATTTCAAACAAATCAATGATCGTTACGGACATCCTGCCGGCGATGAAGTCTTGCGTCGTTTGGCGCATTTGATGCGTTCCATCGTACGTGGCAATGATTATGTCGCGCGTTATGGTGGGGAAGAATTCTGTATTTTGCTACCAGTCACCAGCGAGTTGCAAGCCGCCGCTTTGGCTGAGCGTTTGCGTCGCTTGTATTCTGAGCTCAGCATAGATTGGAATGGCACCCCATTGCAAAGTACGATCAGCATAGGCGTGGCAGATTCTCGTCAGGCTGGCACAGATTTGGAGGCTTTGATTAAAGCGGTAGACACGGCGCTGTATCAAGCCAAACACCAAGGCCGCAATCGCGTAGTACGTTTTTCGGAAGGCGTAGATGTTAGCCTTGCTGCGGTGTAATCTCTGATCCCTCTGGCACTTCTGGTACGCTAGCTAAACCCCTCGACAAGGGGGGTAATTTCTTATTGATCAAGGGCAAATTGCTGACTTCCGTTCCATCGGGACGCACAGCTTGCTGTGCTGATAACCAATCGCCATTATCTTTTTGTTCCATGATCTCTCACCACCTGATTTGAATAGATTTCTAATAAAGCAGAAATCTTAAAGGCAGACTCAGTCTATGGGGAAACTGAGTCGAGTATCCTTGTTGTAGCTCAAACAAAAATCACAAGCGACGAGAAATCAACGTCCAAAAAACTCCGCATGCACTAATTGCAGAGCCAGTTTCTTATCGTCTTGATGCACCAGCATATACGCCGCAACTTCACTAGCACCAGCGGCTGCCAGGTTGACACGTACGCCGCCTGCCAAGGCTGCGGATAAAGCACGGCTAGCGATCGCACTGCCCACGTCGGAGGCGTGTAAGACGCCATCGCCTACGACTGCCACAATCGCAACCTGATCGTCTTTGGATACTTCAACCACGCCTGCCAGATGGTGTTCTGCTACGGCAGCATAGGCAGCTTCCAAATGATCGCGCGCCAGTAAAATATTAATCGCCGTTTGTGCGGTCAGCACGCTCTTGATATTGATGTCATGCTGATCCAGCGTATTCGTCACTTGCGCCAAGATGCCCGGTTTAAAGCCGACACCAGGACCGTGTAGTTTGAGTATCGCCACGTCTTCCGTCGCACTGACGCTTTTCACCACATCGCGCGTGACGGTGCGTTCGGCATTGATGATGGTGTAAGGCTGTAAGCCTCGTTCTGGTTTGGTGATATTTAAAATGCGAATCGAAATATCTTGATCGAACAAAGGCTCTACCGTGCGTGGATGCAAAATCTTGGCACCGAAGTAGGACAGCTCCGCTGCTTCGAGATAATTTAACTGGGCAATCGAACGCGGTGCACTGACTGAGCCGGGGTCGGCGCTTAAAAACCCGTCAACATCTTTCCACACATCGAGTGATTCTGCGCCTATGCAGCGGGCGATAGAGGCGGCTGAATAATCCGAACCACCACGTCCAAATAGCGTTGTTTTGCCATCGCGGTCAACACCGTAAAATCCAGGCACCACGATGATCTCATCGCCGCTTAAAGCTTGTGCTACGGAGTTGGTACTCGCAGCAAAATCACAGGCCGAATTACCAAATACGCCGTCGGTGACTAAACCGATATCTTCCGGCAATGCTTCACGTGCCTTGATGCCGCGGCTCAGTAACACTTCGGTTAATAATAAGCTGGACAGACGTTCGCCATAACTCAAGATCGCATCGTTCACAAAGGTAGGCACATCGCCTATACAATGAATACCCGTTAAGTAACGCTCCAACTGATCGAGTCGCACACCCAAGGCTTTTTCCGTGCGAGCTCTGTGTTCGGCATCTTTAATATTCGCTTCTAGTATTTCTTTTTTTAAGGCACGCAGGGTTTGCGTGTAGTCGCGGCTGTCCGCTAACGCGGCTTTGGTACCAGCACCTTCTTTTGCACTTTGCACACAAGCGATCAGCGCATTGGTGATGCCATAAAACGCCGACACCACCAAGACCAGCGGGCGGTTGTAGGTTTGCACGACATTGATGACGCGATCAATATCTTGCGGCTGGCGTAAGTTAGAACCACCAAATTTGACGACAATTTTCTTCATAACATGTTTCCTGTAGCCTTCAATTATTGTAATGTCGCAGCCAAAACCACCCTAGCTCGGGCGTAATTTGCCATGCGCATGGCTTGTTCTGGACTAGCCGCCATATTCCCGACGACTTGTGCGTGTTCTTCTACATCGGCTTGCTTTACCCGCGCCGCCAAAGGCATTTGTATCACGCGTTGTATGTAATCGTCGTAAGTTTCGTCAGGCCGTCCGGTGAGGATTTCGACTGCTTGTACAATGTCGCTGGCAAATCCTATTTCCAATAACTGCTGTGCATGCATACCGCCATCCTCGATCACGTCGTGCAACATCGCGACCTGACGTTCGTCGTCGGCCTGCAAGCGCAGCATGACCCGCATACAGTGCAATACTTCGGGATCACCATCTTCGCCAATACGACCAGCATGGGCACGTGCCGCTGTTTCTATGGCTATTGCGAGTGTGGACATGTTCATTCTTTCTGTAGTGGTGGCGATTTGTTTGCTAATGTTGTAGCCCAATATTGTAATCTGAATGGAATGCTTAGGAATAGGCGGTCGCATCAATTGATGCAGGACATTCGTGAAGGTATTGTGAATCGTCCTAAATACAAAAGAGCTAAGCGCAAAGGCGCAGTGAGCGCAGAGAAAGGCAAAAGCCAAATTTTCTCTGCGTTCTCTGCGCCTCTGCGGCGAGGTTCTATTGCGATACTTGACGATGTCATTGCTATGCAATTATTGCCTCGATAAAAGCAAAACGTCCATCAAACTGCTTGTTTGATGGACGTTCGCTTTTTTACTTACTACTTATTGTTTCAAGCCCGAGTTTGCCAAATCCGCATTTAGCGAGTGACTATTTATTCAACAAAACCGGCTCACCAAAACCCAATTCCTTCATGCGTGGTAACTGCGTTTTTGCATCGCCAACGACCAGCCAGAACATCTTGTTTGGATCGAGATACTTCTGTGACAAAGACTTGATTTGTTCGACTGTCATCGCCTTCACGATTTGCTCGCGATCTTTGACATAGTTAGGTGTCCAGCCATATTTGCTGATGTTTTCCAACATACCGAGTTTGGCATTCGAGGTTTCGAAAGCGCGCGCATTACTCTTGATCAGGAAGCTCTTAGTGGTTTCCAAGTCGGCATCAGAATAAGTCATGGCGTAGTCTTGCAAGATTTGTTTGACTAATTGCGCTGATTCCAAAGTCACATTGGTACGCACGCCGCTACTAATACTGAAATCGCCCGTGCTCTTGCTGCCTGAGAAACCAGAGCGTATGCCGTAGGTATAGCCTTTGCCTTCGCGCAGTTGCTGAGTTAAACGTGAGGCAAAGCCACCACCGCCCAAAATGTAATTCATTACTGTGGCAGCGTAGTAGTCTTTATCGGTTGCAGCTAATGCCGGATAGCCGATTTGTAATACCGATTGTTTGGCATCCGGCACATCGACGAAATAGACCTTCGCAGTGCTTGCGCCTGAACTAACAGCAGCAGGCGCTGGCATCTCCACTTTTTTGGCTTTCCATTTTTTGCTCAAATCCTTGAGCGAAGCGCTAACACCGGTTTTTTCTAAAGCACCGACTACATGCATTCTAGCCACAGAGGGTGACAAATTTTTAGCGTAGTAGGCTTTCAAATCGTCCAGCGTAATGGCGTTAATGCTGTCCGCGCTACCCAGAATATTGCGTGAGCGGATATTGTTTTCACCGTACAGCAATTTACTATAGGCGTTGGCGGCGATCGCATTTGGATTCGCTTCTTGTTGGCGAATTTGGCTGATGACGCTTTGTTTGAGTAAGCCGAATTCTTTTTCATCCCAACGTGGCTCTAACAAGATTTCTTCTAACAAGGCGATAGTCGCCTGGTAATTACGTGCCAGCGTATTGACCGTGATGCGTATATCTTCGGTGCGCGCTGAGACGTTGATAGACGCGCCTAATTGTTGAATCGCTTCTTCCAATTCTTGCGGTGTTTTCTTGGCAGTACCTTGCGTCATCATGCGTGCCATCAGATTGGCAACACCGACTTTGTTGATGTCTTCTAATAGCAGACCTCCATCGATGATGATGTCAAACTGCATGAGCGGCACTTCATCATTTTGTATGCCATAAACCCGCATGCCGTTGGCTAATTGATTGTTCCATACTTTAGGAATTTTTACCTCGGCAGCAGCGCCGTAAGCCGGCTCTTTGTCGCGAGCGATTTTTGATGGTGTCTTGGTATAAGTAGCATTGATGTTAGGATCTACCGCGGCCTCTGCACCTTGCACAATTTTTTCTTCCGCAACTTCAGCTTTTGTCGAGCCGCTCAAAGCCAGATTCAGCTTGCCTTTAGGGACAAAACTGGTCGCCACATAATTTTTACCCTTCACATATTTTTCGTACACGCGCATGACATCAGCTGGCGTGACGGCCAATATGTTCTTGATGTCTTGTTCCACGTAGCCAGGATTACCCGTCAGGTAATTGTATTCGGCGAGTTGGGAAGATTTGCCCAGAACGCTGGATAAGGAATTGTAGAACTGGGTTTCTTGTCCGGCCTTAATACGATTTAAATCTTTTTCTGAGATGCCGGTCTTTTCAAACAAGGCGAATGCTTCGTTTACTGCGCTTGCCACTTCATCTAAAGACTTACCATCGAAGGCCCGCACGCTGAGCATGAATTGGCCTGCCACTTCGGAGGTACGGTTGCCTATGCCCACGTTGGAAGTGAGTTTCTTATCTTCTACCAGCACTTTGTAAAATGGCGCTTTTTTACCGCGTGACAGATATTCACTGAGCACGTCGAGCGCATAAGAATCGGCATGTAATTGTTCTACCGCAGGCCACACCATGGTCAGTGCCGGTACGCGGGCGAAATTATCTTCGTGATACAGCTTCACCGTTTCTTTGACAAAGCCTGCGCGTTTGGCGAGCGGTTTGACTTCTTCACCACGTTTGATTTCACCGAAGTATTTCTCTACCCATTGTTTCGCTTGTGCTGTATCAAAATCGCCGGCAATCACTAGCGTCACGTTGTTAGGTACATACCAGCGACGGAAGAATTCTTTGACGTCATCCACCGTCGCATTTTGCAAGTCTTCGAGCGAGCCTATCACTTGCCAATTGTAAGGATGGTCGGTCGGATATAAGGCTTTGTCTATCACGTAGGAGGTATGTCCATACGGATTGTTATCGACGCTTTGGCGTTTCTCATTCTTAACGACTTGTTTTTCTTTCGCCAGCACTTGATCGGTCACGGTATTGATAAACCAGCCTAATTTGTCCGCCTCGGCCCAGATCATTTTTTCCAGTGCATCTTTAGGTACCGTTTGCAGATAGTTAGTACGATCCTGCGAAGTGGAACCATTCGCACCCGAGCCGCCTATGCGCGCCGTCATTTTATCCAGACCACCTTTGCCGAGATTTTCGGATTCTAAGAACAAGAGATGTTCAAACAAATGAGCAAAGCCAGTGCGACCGGCTTTTTCACGGGCAGAACCGACATGAGCTGTTAAATTGACCGCAACCACAGGATCAGATCTGTCCACATGGAAAATCACTTCTAGCCCATTCGCCAAAGTAAATTTTTGATAGTCGACTTTCAGTGCGGCTTTCGCTTTGCCCTTGGATGGCGCGGTTTGTGGTGATTTTGCAGCTGGTTTGGGTGCGTCTTGTGCCAGCGTTGTGCTGAGGGGCAATAAACAGCTAGCTGCCAGAACCAGTGTGGATGAAACAGCTCTTGAAGCGACTTTCATAGGTTTTCCTTTTTTCGTTTTTTGATTATTGTTGCGTGAAATGATGGTAGATCTAATTTGTCTTTGCTGTGGTCGCTGCATCAGCAACGGCCGCAGAATAGTCGCTGAAGTATTCCCTAAGCAAGCTTATTTCACAAGTAAATTTATGAAGACTAATATCAAGAGAATTGACGCAGTAAAGAAAGAGTCGTTTTTTGACCCAAAATCGATGTGACTACGACTTGCTGTGTGCAAGCTCGGCTTGGGCTGTTAAGGTGTGTCGAATTGAGCGGGTACTGTCTAGTCGTGATGTAGCGGCCGCTTTTTTGAGAAAATATTGAAACTCATTAACGTCATGCTGGATCAAGTCCGGCATGACGATTGTCTATCTGATTTACATCCTTGATATAGCTTCTGAATAGTCACGATTCCTATTCATCGCTCTTCTAGCTAACGCGTAGCAAAAATAACGCTGAGCTACCCGGAACTGCGCGCAACGTACTTTAATCGAATTGCGAATGGTTACAAATTCTGGCTATAGAAATACCTAAATGCGCAGTTTTCTTGTCGAGCGTTCTGTTAAACATCTGCGCTCCCTTTGGTATTCTTTCTTCGAGAAATCCGATTTCGCAGTCTTCCTAGTGTCGGTGTTTGTTTTCGGCTCCCGTGCTGAACAGTTGGATCAATTGACTTTACTCGCAAACCTTTAATGCCTGAACAAATGATTAGAACCCCGATAACGAGCCAAATCCATGCGTTTATATATGCAGCATACGGGCCAAAAAAGTATTTCAATGTGGCATAAAAAGATCGCGTCTTCCAGCGTCCGAATGCAGGTAAATCGTTGCTCAACACCTGAGCAATACCAAAACTTAAAAAAAGGAACCCCAATACGATAAGACCAGATGCAAAAATTTTCTGCTTAATCATATTGATGTTTAACACTAATCTATTTATAAAACGGTTCCACAGTACCTTTAACTTTGATCATCATAGGCATACCTTTGCGATCTAAGGTTTTGCCGGCGGGCACGGTAATCCAGCCTTCGCTGATGCAGTATTCTTCTACGCTCAAACGCTCTTTGCCGTTGAGCAAGATGCCGACATCGTGATTAAAGATTTCGGCGACATAGTATTTGCTGCGAGGATCGACAGAGAGGCGATCTGGGAATGCTGGTTTTGTGGTGTCGCTCATGATGGGTTCCTAAAAAATTGATAAAGCGCTAGCCAAAACAGGTCAAGCGTCAAAGTCGCTAGTTTATCGGTTTTTGTGGAGAAATTGTTTGTTCAAGCGTAGCAGTTTGCCTGTTGAGCGCGCTTAGTTCGCGTAATCGCTGATGCACTTCATCCTCGGTATCGAGTTTGATTTGCTGCTTGGCGCGCAAATAATGATCGGTAAACACGTCCAGATAGGCCGCTAATGTCTGCGCGGCTAGCGTGTCGCCCGCCAGTGCCAAACAGATCGCGGCGACTTCCGACGTGCATAAATGATCGTCTCGGCGCGAGCGGCGTAAGCGATAGCGTGAAACTTGATCGGGTGCCAGGCTCAAGACAGGAAATTGATTGAGGTAGGGGCTTTTATTAAAAATTTTGCGCGCTTCCGGCCAAGTGGCGTCTAACAAAATAAACAAGGGCCGTTTGGCGACGGTGACTTTGCTTACTGTATCCGGCGCTGAGTCGGAGCTTTGATCCGGTATTAATTCCATGACCACGCGCTCAGGCGCAACGAATTCACCAGGAAACACCACATACGGTTGCCATTGTGGATCGGCTAACAATTCTAGTAACGCAGGCTCCACCGTCGTACGCGCCCAGCCAAACGCCGTGGTATCGGGAATGACATCGGCAATCAGCCAACCGGTATTGCTGGGTTTGAGCGTTTCATGTTCTGCCATCAATAAGCAAATGCCAGCGCGGCTGGTCACGATGGTACGGAAATCACAAAAACAATGGCTCAGAATCAAGCGGCATCCAGCGCAACGTTCGCCATGCGGTCCGCCTCGCGCCAGGAAGGGGCGAGTGCTTCTTACTAAACGAGCAGAGCGCAAACGGGAAACAGCATGAGGAGGCAAAGTGGTGGTCATGTGAAATGCTATTGATATTAATGATTTGATGCTGCTCGCTGTGCGCGAAGCACCAAAGAAAACCGGGAGTCCAGTATTGTAGTGCATAAGCAAGCATCCGCTCCGCCTTGGCCTTGGTTTCTGTTAGGTACATCGACGTGACGGTGCGCACAAGAAACTACCTGCCAAATTTAAAAAATCCTCAAAACCCCTCAACGCCGAGGCGCTAAGAAAAACGAAAGTAGAGAAAAATAGTAGCAATTCCACTTTACCTCTCAACTAAGAACTGAGAGATTAGAGAAAAATCGAGTAAATTTTGGCATTTCTCGGCGCTTCTCTGCGTCTCAGCGTCTCGGCGTTGAGGGGTTTTGACCTTTTTCGATTGCGTCAATAAGTATTTAGATGGGACAGTCCTGCGGTGGGTACAGCGCGCGCAACTAAATGTCGTTTTCGATAGGAGCAATTTGTTTAGTTTGAAAAAGCTAAACACTTGCAAAGTGCGTTAAGTTCCAGTCGATTTCTGGTTAAAGGAAATTAAAATCCGCTACACTCGATAAAATCAGCACATCAAAACTAGCGCATCAAACTCACTAAGTTAAACCCAGTGAGTGCGGTGCGCATAAAGGAGACAGCGCTTTGGCCGCAATCCATCAACAGACCACGCAACAAAATCAGCACGCCCAACAAGTTGTGGTCGCTGACATTGGCGGTACCTATGCACGTCTGGCGATCGCCTCATTTCAGTCCGAGCCTGGACGCTCGCCCATTATCGAATTAAACGCGTTCGAAAAAATCCTCTGCAGCGATTTTGCCAGTCTGACGGATTTGTTTCTACATTATCAATCACTACATTCCAACTCGATTCCTCTGGATAGGGTCATCGCGATCGCCGCACCTATAGTCGCGAATGATGTAGTGGCGCAGGCCAATTTGCCTTGGACGGTACGACATCGTGATCTGCAACAAGCGTTCCCAACGGTGCAAACTACCTTGCTAAATGACTTCGTCGCTTTGGCTCATGCGGTACCGACGATCGACGAGAGTGGGGCGACCTTATTGTGTGGGACAGTGACTGACTTGATGGCGGGGCCGGTATTAGTCATAGGACCAGGCACTGGTTTTGGTGCTGCTATCTGGTTACCCGGTTCACCTTCGCAAGTCCTAGCCAGCGAAGCCGGGCATGCGGCATTAGCACCCACGAATGAGATAGAAAATGCGATTTTGCAGCGACTGCAGCAACGTTGGTCGCATGTTGATAATGAAAGAATTTTGTCGGGTCCTGGTCTGGTCAATTGTTACCAGGCTTTGTGCGAACTCTCAGCTCAAGAGCCGCATTTGCAAACACCGGCTGAGATTACGCTAGCCGCTATGCAAGTACAAGACCCTATTGCCCAGCAAAGTCTGTCTGTCTTTTGTGCTTGGCTGGGCAGCGTGGCGGCAGATTTGAGTATAGTGATGGGTGCTAAACGCGTGTTGTTGGCGGGTGGAATTCCAGCACAGATACTGCCATTTTTGCAGCGTAGCGATTTCGCCGCACGTTTCCAAGATAAGGGTGTCATGGCTCCGGTAGTAGCCGCGATTCCGGTACAGGTGATTGATCACGGCCAGCTCGCGCTGCTCGGAGCTGCACAATGGTATTTAGAAAAACAGTCTTAGTTTACCGTTCTTATTCAGCTCAAAATGAGCTCAAAATGAGTCCAAAACCAATTTAAAAATCAAACCATAAGAAGTGAGTCAATATGATTTCTCGTCGTGATTGGATGAAAAGCGCGCTGGCCTCAGGCACCGCTTTAGTGCTGCCAAGTGCAGCCTTTGCGTTAAACAATGCTTCATTACAAAAAACTGGGGCAAAAGTGGTCTCGACTTGGGATTTTGGCGTGGGAGCCAATCATGCTGCATGGAATGTGCTAAGACAATCCGGCTCAGCACTGGATGCGGTAGAACGTGGCGCGAACTGGGCAGAAAGCGAATTGTGCAATTCCACCGTCGGACATTGTGGCAATCCTGATCGTGATGGTTATCTGACCTTGGATGCCAGCATTATGGACGGCGATGGACGCTGTGGTTCGGTCGCTGCTTTAGAAGATATCCTGCATCCGATTTCGGTAGCACGGCGCGTGATGGAAAAAACCCCGCATGTAATGTTGGTCGGCGCGGGTGCGCAACAGTTTGCGATAGAGCAGGGCTTTGAAAAGAAATTCTTACTGACCGATACCGCGAAACAAGCCTGGCAAGAATGGAAAAAGACCTCGTCCTATCAACCCAAGATGAATGTTGAACGACACTCTGGCGCATTACCGGGAGATAAGAGCAATCATGATACCTTGGGCATGTTGGCGATAGACCAAAGCGGTAAATTAGCCGGTGCTTGCACCACTAGCGGCATGGCGTGGAAACTCCGAGGCAGGGTGGGCGATAGTCCCGTGATAGGTGCCGGCCTTTACGTTGACAATGAGGTTGGCGCCGCGACTGCTTCTGGCGTGGGTGAAGAAATGATACGCAATGCGGCCAGTTTTTTAGTGGTAGAGATGATGCGTCAGGGTAAATCGCCACAAGAGGCGTGCTTAGCCGCTTTAGAGCGTATCGTGAAGAAACGCGAAGAAGCCAGTAAAAATTTACAGGTATGTTTACTTGCGCTCAATAAGCACGGCGAAGTCGGCGCTTTTGCTTTGCATAAGGGCTTTGTGTACGCGGTCTGTGACCACGATAAAGACGCACGTTTGTTAGATGCGCGTTCGGTGTTTTAAGCCAGATGTTCAGAGAGCAGAACTACCATGAGTCAAAAAGTCATTGTTGAAATCGCCGCTAATTCTTATCAGTCCGCTGTGCTAGCACAGCGCGGTGGTGCCGACCGCGTTGAACTGTGTGAGTTTCTTGAAGGTGGCGGTGTGACGCCCTCGTATGGAACGATAGGCTTAACACGTGATAAATTGCAGATTCCTATCCATGTCTTAATTCGCCCACGCACCGGTGATTTTTGCTACAACCTAGATGAGTGCGAAATCATGCTGCGTGATATCGAAAATTGTCGCCGACTAGGCTGTGACGGTGTGGTGATCGGTGCGCTGGATTTTTTAGGAAAAATTGATCGCTTTACAGCAAAACAATTGATTACGGCCGCCGGCGATATGCGTGTTATTTTTCATCGCGCTTTCGACTGCTGTACTACACCGAATGAGGCTTTTGATACCTTGAAAAGCTTGGGCGTCCACGGTGTATTGACCTCGGGCAGGGCCACTTCTGCAGTGCAAGGCAAAGTACTTATTTCCCACTATGTCAATCAAGCGCCGATCGCATTTGAAGTCATCGCAGGTGCCGGTGTCAACGCTAATAATGTCGCCCAGCTTATTACGGACAGCGCTGTTCATGCTGTACACGCATCGGCTAAAGAGCTGCATACTTCCGCCGCAAGCATGCATTCGATCGCCGGACTGAACGGCGATTATTGGCAAAGTAGTCTAGATCTGGTGCGTGAATTGGTCAACGCGGTGAATACAGTCAAGATGCCTTAAGTCTGTCTTCGCTGCTTATGCGCCAGATTGATGGATAAAAAAATACTCGCAAGCTGTGCGAGTATTTTTTCTAGCTCCATTTGCTTTAACCGAGATTCCATTAGGCGCGCCGAAGGCGCTATTTGAGTGCCGAGGGCGCATTTTCGGTCATTTTTGTTGCTCTTCGTTGCCAATAGCTCGCTATTGGCGCCTCATTCGCACCAAAACTGCCTCGAAAAATGCATCCCTCGTCATCTCAAATCCTAATGGAAAATCTCGGTTTAAGCGACTATTGAAACGGTGCGGCTATTTATTGCTCACTTCGCAGAAAACTTCGCATAGTAGGCGACGACTTCTGGCAATTCAGCGATGCGTTTCATATGCGCATTCAATGCGGGGGCGACTTTTTCTACTAAGTCTGTCGGTACGTGATCGAGACGACCCGAATTCAAAGTACGCACGTCGATAAATACTTTTAAATCCGCAACGGTCAGACGATTGTCTGCGAAATACTGACCACCGTGCGCCAACAATTGTTTTTCCAACCAGGCCAGATATACCGGCATAGAACCGTTGACCAGCGCCAGGCGTGCTGCTTTTTGCTCTTCGCCCGTCATGCGGAAAGTGGGGCCGAGTTTGACGCCCGCTTCTTCCACCACATACATGACTTCGTCACATAAAAGCGCCTGATAGGCATCATTCGGATACAGACCTGCGAGCTTGCCTGCATAGCGCAATATAGAGTCGCATTGGGTAATTTGCACACCATCGACTTCTAATACTGGCACCTGAGCAAACGGTGTATTTTTGCGCACCTCAGCAAATTCAGGATAGCTAAAACGATGATCGTCAAACGCGAGACCGCCTAAAGCTAAGGCTAGACGAACTGGTTCGCCGCGGCCGCCATGGAAATCGAAATAAGTAAGTTTGAGTTGAGGCATGATGTTTTCCTGTGAGTGTGAGCGCCTTAGTTCAGCGCGAAAAAATAAGGAGAAATCGGACAGCGGCGGCCATCATATCATGCCTATTTTTTCTCTTCAGGAGCCGAGGCCCCTGCACAAGCTGCGGTGCTCGCTGTGCTGCTCAATTCAAACTTCGACCGCTCGCTACGCTCGTGCCGAGGTCTCGATGTTGATGAGGTCATTGATTAGTATAAAAAAACCGTGCGGTCTTCTAGTAGTAATACTGATGCAACACGCTATCGAGGCACTTACTTCGTCTTATGCCACTAAAAGTTCAAACTTTATTTAGGCATAAATTGTTCGCTACCGATAATACCTAAAGATTTGATGCCACGAGTTTGTGCCGATGCTAATACCCCTGCGACATTCTTATACGCAGCCAGTCTATGTGCGAACAATTGCACTTCAGCTTGTGTCGCCATTTTCGCTAAGGCATCAAATTTACTATCGAGCTGCGAACGATCTAATACCTCGCCGTTCCAACTCAGCGTGCCATCAAAATCCACATCGACACGCACAACTTGAGGCTTGGCACAATCGCCAGTGCAGGCGCTGGGCATATTTAGCGTCACCGCATTATTTGCGATAGGTAAGGTCATGATGAACATGATGATTAGCACCAGCAGGACATCAATCATTGGCGTCATATTCATATCCAGCATCGGTTCTGATTGTGTCGCTACCGGCGTAGCAGAATGGGTGGGAGCGAGTTGGCGTTTGCTAAGTTCCATGACAATATCCTTTCGATTGCTTTATTGAGAAATCAGACAAAGTGCAAATACTGAGGACTACAGCGATAGTGCTAGAGCTAACTAATGATGAATGAGGGTGGATAAGTGGGTGATAGAAGGGAAGAATTTCGCAAAGAAAAATTGAAAAACGAAAGTAAACCTCCTTGCTCTCAATATGGACGATCAGCGTGCAGAATTCAAGGACGAATTTGCTTTATACAAAAATTGAGCGGCTAAGCAAGAAGGGCATTAGTCTTAAGGCAGCTTGCAAGTCGCCAACACCAATTCACGCAACCAACGGTGTGCTGGATCAGCTTGCATGCGTGGATGCCAAATTAAGGCGACGCTGATCTCAGGCATAGAAAATGGTAAGGCGAAGCTATGCATCCCATCGCGCAAATTACCTGTATGACGTTCAGGTACGCTTGCAATCAGGTCGCTTGCGCGTGCCAGCGCCAGCGCCGTAGAAAAACCAGCGACGATGGTGCAGATGTCTCTCTCTATGCCTAGGTCTTGTAGGGAGGAATCAACTGGACCGGAGACAATGCCTTTACGCGAAATACCGATGTGCTGGCTGGCTAAATATCGCCTGAGTGTGATTTTTCTTGCCACCCTGTTAGTCTGAACCAGCAAAGGGTGATCCAAGCGCATCACACCGATAAATCGATCTTTGAATAGTGCCTGCGTCCGTAATTCAGGACTCATCTTTGAGGTGATGACGCCCGTTTCCAAATCAACTTTGCCTTCGCGTAGTAATTGACTGTCTTTATCTGGTTTGGGCAGGAAACATAAGCGCACACCAGGTGCTTGTGCCTGCACGCGCTGAATTAATCTCGCACCAAAATTCTCAACAAAACCTTCACTACAGCGCAAAGTAAAGGAGCGTTGTAAGTGTGCCAGATCTGGCGCGCGGGCAGGGCGCAATACGACTTCTGCGGCTTGCACCAATTGACTGACTTGTTCACGCAATTCCAGCGCTCTTGGCGTCGCCACCAAACCGCGACCAGCGCGTACCAATAAAGGATCGCCCGTCGTTTTACGCAAACGCGCCAATGCCCTGCTCATCGCAGAAGGACTCAAATGCAAACGCCGTGCAGCTTTCGCCACACTGCCTTCGCTTAGTACCGCATCGAGTGTGATCAGTAAATTGAAATCGGGTGTCGTCATGCAGTGATTGTAACGCTGATTATTCGAACTATAGCGTGGCATGCACGAATAAAGTGCAAATGCTGCGTCTTCCGCCAAGTAAATGTCCGGCGTAAGCTAGGTGTATTCAGTTGGTGGAGAAGCGACCTCTGCTGTAGCCCATCCTTGATCCAACAAAAACACCAAGACCTACTAAAAAATGAATTCTGAAAGCATCAAAAACTACGCCATATTAGCGACGCTAAGTTTCAGTATCTTGCTGTCATCTCTTAGCACCAGTATCGCCAATGTCGGCTTACCCAACCTGGCGCAACATTTTCACGCCAGTATGCAAGCGGTGCAATGGGTGGTGCTCGCGTATCTGTTGGCGATCACCACATTGATCGTCAGCGCAGGGCGTTTGGGTGATCTAATCGGGCGACGCCGTTTGCTTTTATCTGGGTTGATAATCTTTACCATCGCTTCCGCTCTGTGTGCTATCGCTTCCAATTTATGGTTCTTAATCGTAGCGCGTGCTCTGCAAGGTATCGGCGCTGCAACCATGATGGCGCTTGCCATGGCGATGGTCAGCGAAGCACTACCTAAACAAAAAACCGGCAGTGCGATGGGATTGCTAGGCAGTATGTCAGCTGTCGGCACGGCGCTTGGACCAACGCTAGGTGGACTCTTGATTAGCGGCTTTGGTTGGCAAGCGATTTTCGTTATCAATATTCCATTCAGTTTGTTGATATGGCTGCTTGCCTATCGCTGCTTACCCGCAGACCAGCAGACGGAAAGGCAAGCAGGTGTGGCATTTGACTACCTAGGTAGTCTATTGCTGGTGTTTGGCCTTGGAACTTACGCATTGGCGATGAGCTCGTGGCGCGGCAGCTTTCATTGGCCAAATGCGGTTTTGCTACTTGTGGCATGCATAGGACTTGTTCTGTTTGTGGGTGTGCAAAGTCGTAGCTCGGCACCGCTAATTCCTCTGAGTCTGTTCAGTCAGCCTGAGCTCAGCGTCGGTTTTGCCATGAGCGCCCTAGTCACTACCGTGGTCATGGCGACGCTGGTCGTTGGGCCATTTTATCTTGAGGGAAATTTTAATTTGGATACGGCACATATAGGTTTAGTGATGTCATCAGGTCCCATAGTCGCGGCGCTCACAGGTCTGCCTGCTGGACGTTTGGTTGATCGTTTTGGTGCAATAAAAATGTGCGGCGTCGGGTTAGTCGTCATGCTCTTTGGTAGTGCGACTTTAGGCATCCTGGCGGGCCGTTTTGGCCTTATTGCTTATATCGTGCCACTAGTGCTGATGACTGCGGGTTACGCATTATTTCAAGCGGCTAACAATGCGGCTGTGATGAATAGTAGCGCAACTGCACAGCGCGGCTTGATTGCTGGCATGCTCAACCTAGCCCGCAATCTCGGCCTGATCACCGGTGCTTCATTGATGGGCAGCCTTTTTGCTGCTGGTAGCCTGAGCCATACTTCGACACCTGACACCATAGGCGGCTTGCGAGTCACATTCGCAGTGGCGACTGGATTGATACTGGTGGCCTTACTGCTTGCATGGTTCGTAAGAATGCGGCGTACTTAGTCAAACGGGAAACTCTCGGTCATTGAATTCGTCAGTTTGCGACTAAAGGAAGCATTGCTGAGGTTACCCATCAAGACGGCGATTTAATATTGAATCATTTGTTGAGCAATTGATCTGACTATATTGATTGACTTTGATTCTATTTTTCCTTTTTCGCTGGTTCTATACTTTGGCTATTTTGGTGGTCTACATTGGCATCGACCATTTCAGGCGCGACCTCAATACGTGTGATGCCGGAGTTCACCGAAATCGGATCGCTGGAAGGAAAACTCATTTCCAATGCATCGTCGAGCAAGGTCTCTTTCGCGTTTTCTTTGGCAGTTTTTTCATTCGGCTCTACGGCTAATTCTATGCGCGAGCCAGGCTTGGATTTAGAGATGTCGGTGGCATAATCGAAAGCCTTGTCTCTCGTCTTAAAGCTTGCGAGCGGTGTCTGAGTACCCGTTTCGTTCACCTCCCACTGCGTCTCACTGACTTGTCGTATTTGAATAAGGACACCACTTTTCGGGTCAATTTCCATGCTTGTCTCCTGTCATTATTGAATATGATGAAAAGGCAGCATGCACCGAAATGTCGATCTCGTTTGTTCGTTGGCGTACAAAAAATGGCTTTTCTATGGGATTGGTCTAGCGCGGGAGGCGGGTAACAAGGAGGAAAGGTACCCGATATTCGGGGTGAATATCCGTGACAGACATCAATAATTTGCGATACTCTGCAGCAAATTGAGTAAGTTCACGGCGAAAATGAATGCGAAATCTAAATACTATCTTTGTCATCCCTAGGCTTAAATAAATCTTCCAGCGCTGAACGGCTGATAGAAGAAGCAGTGCGCGCTACACCACGCTGACCATGAAATTCTTCTTCGATATTGTCGCGATAAAAACTCCAGGCGGTACTGGAAGAAGCCGTCGACAAGCGCCGCCATACTTCTTGTCCGACGCCGGTATAGTCTATCGCTGTGCCGTCATCTAGCTCCACCCGCAGCCGACGCTCGCTGACGTCATAACCGATAGCGCGCAGTTTGCCTGCGTTGATGCGTTTCATGTCCATGCGGATCCTCCTTTAGCTATCATTGCAATGGATTTTAATTGATTGCGATGATAACTAGAAGAGGGTGTTAACAAACAGACGTAATGCGTTTCTGCATGACCACATCGCGTAAACTTGCCTGTCCCAGAACTATATCAATCAAGGCGCACGGTTCATATGACCATTTTTCATAAAAGCGCTGCGCTCGTTGATTGTGCTCCCATACCGTGAGATAAATGCCATCGTGTTTTCTGCTTGCCGCTTCCAGCACGCATCTTTCCATCAAGCTGGCACCGACCCCTAACCCTAAATAGTCTTGCTTGCAATACAGTCGTCTGAGTTTGATAGGATTATTCAGTTGCACACCGGTCGTACTTTGATGGACTTCCATTTTCGCATAACCGACCGCCAGGCCTGCGTGTTCTGCTAACAGAAAAAAAGCCTGCTCATCGGCTAATTGGGCAGCCAAGTTGGAGACTGTAAACTCTGCTTTCAAATAGCTGGCGAGATCGTCAGCGGGCATTTGCGGATACACAGAAAACGCATCGTGAAAAGTTTCTTTACCGAGCAGCGCGAGTAGCTCAGCATCATCCGCACTGGCGAAGCGTATTTGAATCCCGGCGCTCTTCTCATGCGCCATGTTGGCTAGTTTTTTTTCAAAGCAAACACTGTTTGTCACGCCTTCATATTGACCATAATTGGGGATAATGTGGTAGCCACTTCTTTGATATAGGCGTATCGCTTCTAATTGTTTGACACCAGTCTCAAGCAGGCATTTTTTGTGGCCTAATTGTGCCGCCCAATTTTCTAATTCCTTCAATATAGTCGAGGCGACGCCTTGCCCACGCGCACTTGGCGCGACATACATACGCTTTACTTCCATCACCTCGGCCGTATAATTCTTGAGCGCACCGCAGCCAATAGCTGTATCGCCATCGTAAGCCACGACTACATATTTCAAGCCATCCGATTTGTTATATTGAGCGTAAAACGCATGTTCATCACCATCCGTGATGGCCAGATAGCGATCTAGCTCTACCACCAGTTGTTGAAAGTCGGTATTGTTTGAATCGCTGCGTTTTAAAGTAATCATGTCTTTTTCTCTCATCTCAAATTGCTCAATTCAGTTCACTTAATTCAATTCACCTAACTACGTTCGTGCAACAAGCGCCAGTACCGTCATGAATAAATAAACGCCATTCAAAAACGTATTCGCAAACGCTTGTTTTTTATAGGTGTAATAAATCAGGCAGCAACACCCAACTACATTCATCAACAAAAATGGCAGAGAAGTGCTGGCTAAGAGTTGTTGCGTATTTAGGCCATAAGCAATCAAGCACACTATCCCACCGCCCCAGCCTAAGCTATTCAAGTATTTATCTTGTGTTGTCTGATGTGTTTCCATACTCATTCCTCTATTCCAGATTCGGCAGTAATTTGTGTCGCCGTCGAAGACGTAATTTACGCTTCTGTTTAATGCGTAAAAATGCTAAATTCGAGTTAATTAATGCGAAAAATGAGTTAATTAATCAAATTTGGCGGGCAGCGCAGCGATGAACCTTCAACAAATCCAATACTTTCTAGCCTTGGCCGATGAATTACATTTTTGGAAAACCTCCGAAAAAGTCTTCATCACTCAATCGGCGCTGAGCCGGCATATCAAGAGCATGGAGCAGGAGCTCGGTTTTGATTTGTTTGAACGTGATAAGCGCAATGTCAAACTCACCCCAGCCGGTGAATTTTTACGCGATCAATATGCCAAACTGCTAGCCGACTATGAGAGCGTGACACGCCGCGCCAGTCTGATCGCGTCAGGAGAAGTCGGCGCGATACGCATAGGATTTCCGGCCTCAATTACCTTTTCAGTATTACCCGATCTGCTGCTGGCCTTACATCAAAAGCATCCCCATATCGTGGCGCAAATGATAGAAGTTGATGCCAATGATGTTGATCCATTCTTGTTGGCGCATCGCATCGATATCGCTTTTAATCGTGAATCGGCAAAAGCTAAAGATTTAACATCGAGTCATCTGATGACAGAAAATTTTGCGCTGGTAGTGCCTGCTGATCACCGTTTTGCCAACAAACGCGAACTCAAACTGCAGGACCTATACAAACTCAAAGGCGAAGAATTTGTGTTACCTGCACTGGCGGGTAAAAGTGAACATGCTTCACAATTGCGTGCAATTTTTCAAGAAGCGGGCTTCGATCCTATCATTCATGTCGAATCTGATTTTGGCGTCGCCTTATTGGGTCTGGTCGCCAAAGGCTTAGGCATCTCTATCATGCCGATCTCTTACTCACACCATTTGAAGCACGAAGTCCATTTCATCAAAATTCCACCGACCTCCGATCTCTTAGCACTCTGGCGCGAGGGTGACGCAAATCCAGCTTTGCAGATTTTTTTGGAAGTGATCGCGGAGTTTGATTTTGAGCTGAAACCTTAAGCAATTGATTTAAAACGCACTGCCATCAATTAAGGGCTTGATCGCTAGAGTCACTGCATCTGTACTTAATTTTGTGTCGTTTAATTTCTGCATAGCTTGGGCAATTCTTGGCTGTTCATGAGCATCGACTAGAGCTGGCCAAGTCAAAGCCAATTGTCGCAAAATTTGTGTGGTGAGTTGATCTAATTGTGGGCGAATCACGGCATCTAAGTTTGGCACATGATCGAACTTGCCTTGGTGCTGAGATTGCCAGCGCACAAAGTGTTCGCGCTGAATTTGTTTAGCCGCTTCAATTTGGGCACGGAAGAAATGCTCCGCCCATGTCGCTGGTATGCCTAGGGATAAAGCTTGTTGCTGCAAAGACGCGATAATTTTTTGTTCTCGTGGAAGATCTTCAATCGCACTTTGTTGATTCCATTTATGTCGTGCCACATCTTCCATCATGGACAGACGTCGCGCCATCAGATCACGTAGTTCATTAACTTGTATCGCACTCGGGCTTGCTTGCGGCCATGGATGGCGCAACCATTTTTCTAGCTTGTCAGTGAGTTTGCTTTGCCCTAAGTAAGACTGCAACCAACGATCAACGTAGGCTTTCCATACCGCGTCTTGCGGTAGCAGATAGGCTTTTTCCGATACGTTAAACGGCGCCTCGGGATGCACAGCACACAAGTTAGTTTTGAGTTGCTGTTGCAAACGTGCTTCGACCGCATCGGTGATCATTAAATCCACTTTACCCTCGACGATCTGATCGAAGATGTGATTGTTATCGGGATAAACAATAATCTGCGCTCGCTGCAAATTTGCCCGCGCAAAAGTCTCATTGGTGCCACCCGGATTTACCACCACCCGCACATCTGGCTGATCGATCTGCGCCAAGCTTTGAAAACGCGCTTGATTCATGCACAAAGTTATCGGTGTCTTCCCATCTTGCAAATAGGCGACTGAGAACATCGCCAATTTCTGGCGCGCAACTGAGATCGACACCCCACTCATGGCTACATCAAAACGATCCTGCGTCAGATCACTCATCAGGGTAGGCCAGGAGGTCGGTACCAGTTCTAACTTCACTCCAAGTTCATTCGCCAAAGCCTGCGCCATTTCTATATCAAAGCCTATGTAGGGACTATTCGCATTAGTGCGGTAACTGAAAGGTTTGTAGTCGCCGGTAGTGCCAACGCGCAGAGTGTTACGGGTTTGGATTTGTTCGAGCCGGGTCGATGCGTTTCCAGTCGTTTGTGCTTTGGATATGGCTCCATACAATAGTGTGAGACTCAATACAAGTACGATGTAAACAATTCGCATGGGATTAGTTGCGTGAAGGAGTTAGTGAAATAGGCCAGGCAATTTAGAGACTTCAGCACATCCTATTGCGCGACCGAATTTTGAGTCTGCTATTTGCAAATGCGTCGCTGTGCGCTGGGTCAACAGGCCCTAGCACAGATGCGCTTTTCGGCTCAAACTTCGACCGCTCGCTACGGTTGTGTAGAGGCCTCATTGTAATCCGTTTGACATAAAAAAAGCCCAACTGAATGTCGGGCTTTTATCCGGTAAAAGTGCATTAGCGCCTACGTCTTACATCCCCAAAGATCGCAATAGTTCATCGCTATCATCATCGCCAGCAGGAGGAGCAGCTGGTGCAGGCGCGCCCTTGGCCTGATCTGCCTGTTCCATGTCCAGAAGTGCGTCGGGATCTAACACTTCGCTAGTATCGAAGTCATGCAGTTTGATGAATTCGGTGCGGTCTATGGCCAGTTCGAGGTAGAAGATGTTGTTACTTTCGGTGAAGAAGGAGACGCGGCGGATTTCTGGGCGATCCAGTGGGGTGTCCACGCTGAGCATAACTTGCTTGTTGAGCACCAGCATTTTAGGTTGATTTTGCGTGATGTTGGTTTGCAGCTCGCGGCGGATTTTGCCTGTGAAGTCGCCGACGATCTGATTCATCAGTTCACCCAAAATATTTGAGACTTCATCAGAAGTGAAGGCGGAGGCGAGCTCGGATTTTGGCATACCCATGCTGAGCATGTATTTCTCGTAGATTTCCAGCGCGGCAGAACCAGAGAAATTTAATACCACCAAGCCCGAGAAACCGCCGTCAAATAAGACGAAGCAGCCTATGTCCGGCTTCAGGCCAATTTTGGTAATGCGCTGTACCATCGCGGAATAGTGGATTTTCGTTTGCGTCGCTACGTGTAATACGCGTGTGACCGAATTGCATAAACCCGTCAACAGGTCTTCGGTTCCATATACGACACCGTTTTCGTCCTTGCCCATAACCAACTCCTAAAAAATTCTTTAAAAAATGACGCTGATCTTCGCCATAGTTGGCGTGATATTTTGTCTATTGATGATTTGTTTGGCAAGCCTTGTCGCTGAATTGAGCATTTGTTCAACAATTTGCCCAATTGCTTACTCATTAAGCAAGCTGCATACCGAATAAGAATAGACATCAGAGGGAATAGTGAAAGAATATTCCTTTGGGGCACTTGCCGTCTAGTTGTTTCATGTTTTCTGTGCGGTTTGTCGCGTGCTGGCGCAAAGTTGGCTTTGTTCTGTTGTTCAAACGATCCTAGGGCTGCTCAAGCATGAGTCAATCTTAGCTTATTGAGCTGAAGAGAAAATTGTTGAAAAACCGGTACGATGAAGAATTAATAGGACTTACGCAAAATTGCGCTGGCTAGGCGGAGAGCCGAAGACAGTACAATTGTGCGGCGAGGCGAATCCAACGACGCCAGAGTCTGTTTTGCGTAAGTCCTAATTAAGGAGGAGGGGCAGAGTAACCCCCCCAGCAAGGATAAAGAGGAGGGGGTTATTTGCTTAAATGATATTTACTTGCTTAGGCAGCTTGTTTTGCTTTTGCCATTTTGAACTCTGCCAACAACTTCGCTTCTTTTTCCTTCGCTGCTTTGAAGTGACGTTCTTTCACATGGCCATAGCCGCGGATATCTTCAGGGATGCTGGCGATAGCGACCAGCGTAGCTAAATTATCTGCGTTCAATTGCGCTAACAACTGGCTGATGGTTTGTTTGTACTCAACTGGCAAAGCGCGTTCCATGCGACGTTCTTCGGTATAACCGAAGATGTCGAAAGTACCGCCGCGCAGAGACTTGAAGCTGGCTAACAAGCCAAATGCCTTCATCATCCATGGGCCAAATTGCTGCTTGATCAAGTGACCTTTGTCATCACGCTTGGCAAATAGTGGTGGCGCTAAGTGGAAGTTGATGGCGTAGTCGCCTTCAAACATGTCGGCAATTTTCTTTTGGAATTTGCCATCGGTGTACAGGCGGGCGACTTCATACTCGTCCTTGTAGGCCATTAGCTTAAACAAATACTTAGCGACGGCTTCGGTCAGACGTAAGGCTTTACCATCGACCACTTTGTTTTCGGCTGCTTTGACCTGAGCGACAAAATCGCTATAGGTTTGTGCATAGGCAGCGTTTTGGTAGTCCGTCAAAAATGCCACGCGTTTGGCAATCGTGTCTTCCAAACTTGGTGCGCGTTTTAATTCGATGACGGTGGCCGGTGTAGTCAAGCGTTGTACGGCGGCTAAATCATTGGCTGCAACGCGCCCCCAGTTGAAGGCTTGTTTGTTGAAGTCAATTTGTACGCCATTTAATTCTATGGCGCGCATCAGCGCCGCTTCAGACAAAGGCACCCAGCCTTTTTGCCATGAATAACCGAGCATGAACATATTGGCGGCGATACTGTCGCCCATCAATGCCGTGGCGATAGTAGTTGCGTCCACCATATCAACTCGGTCGTTGCCGCAGGCTTTACGGATTTCTGCTTCGGCAGAACCCGCCGGGAATTGCCAGTTTGGATTCTTGATGAAAGTCGCGGTCGGGCTGCTGCTGGCATTGATCGCGCCTTGGGTGCGGCCTTCGCCCATACGAGACACGGCATCTTTGCCCGCGGTGACGATCAAATCGCAACCGATGACCAAATCCGCCATGCCGGTACCAACACGGGTTGATTGTATGTCTTCAGCCTTGTCCGCCAAACGCACGTGTGACATCACCGCGCCGCCTTTTTGCGCCAAACCTGTCATGTCGAGCACCGAGCAGGATTTACCTTGCAGATGCGCAGCCATAGCCATGATTTGGCCGATGGTGATGACGCCAGTACCGCCGACGCCAGTGACGATGACGCCGTACGGTGTTGTCGTACTTGGTAATACTGGCGCTGGTAAACTCGTCACGTCAAAAGCACCGCCTGCTTCGATTTTCGCTTTGGCAGGCTTCTTCAATTTGCCGCCTTCAACGGTGACAAAGCTAGGGCAGAAACCATTCACGCAGGAATAATCCTTATTGCATGAAGATTGATTAATCTGACGCTTGCGACCAAATTCGGTTTCCAAAGGCTCTACCGACAAGCAATTAGATTGCACACTGCAATCGCCACAACCTTCGCAGACCGCTTCGTTGATAACGGCGCGTTTGGCAGGATCAGGGAAACCTGGCTTGCCGTCCTTGCCGATTTTTTTCCGGCGGCGACGTTTTTCTGATGCACAGGTTTGGTCGTAGATCATGGCGGAAACGCCTTTGCATTCGCGCAATTCGCGTTGCACCGCATCGAGTTCACTGCGGTGGCGTACGGTAACGCCCTCGGCCCACGGATAGCCTGCTGGATATTTTTCGGGTTCGTCAGTGACTACGATAATCGGTGTCACACCTTCGGCTGCGATCTGGCGTGAAATCATGCCCGGATCAAGTGGGCCATCAAATTCCTGACCACCCGTCATGGCGACGGCGTCGTTAAACAGTATCTTGTACGTCATATTCACGTGGCCGGAGACCGCGGCGCGAATTGCTAACAAACCAGAGTGATAGTAAGTACCGTCACCCAGATTGGAGAACACATGCTGCTCGGTCGTGAACGGTGCAGCACCGACCCAAGTTACACCTTCACCGCCCATGTGCGTGAAGGTAGTTGATTCTCTGTCCATCCAGGTCACCATATAGTGACAGCCGATACCCGCTAAGGCGCGGCTACCTTCGGGTACTTTGGTGGACGTATTGTGCGGACAGCCTGAACAGAAATGCGGAATACGATCTTTGTTCGCGTCGGGTTTGGATACAGAATTTAATGCCGCTTCTTTCGCCTCTAAATAAGCGACACGCTCTTTAACTTGTTGCTCAACTGGATGTCCGGCGAAATAGCGACTGATACGGGATGCAATCGCGCGGGCTATTTGGGCTGGGCTCAGTTCGTAAGTCGCCGGTAATAGCCATTCGCCATGCCCGCTGCCTTTGATATTGGTCCATTCGCCGGTGTCGTCGAATTTACCGACTACGCGTGGACGGACTTTTTCTTCCCAGTGATACAGCTCTTCTTTTAAAGCGTATTCGAGAATCTGACGTTTTTCTTCAACGACTAGAATTTCCTCCAAGCCAGTCGCGAATTCACGCACACCGTCAGATTCTAAAGGCCAGGTCATACCGATTTTGTATAAACGGATGCCGATGTCTTTGGCAACTTGTTCATCAATGCCCAAATCCGCTAAGGCTTGGCGTGTATCTAGGTAGGATTTGCCAGCGGTGATAATACCGATTTTGGCAGCTGGGCTATCCCAGATGATTTGATTGAGTTTATTGGCACGCGCATAGGCTAATGCGGCATACCATTTGTAGTTATTCATGCGCGTTTCTTGCGCCAGCACGGGATCGGGTGTGCGGATATGCACGCCGTCAGCAGGCAATGTGAAGTCGGTAGGTATAACAGGCTTCACGCGATCAGGATCGATGTCCACTACGCAGCCGGATTCTACGATGTCGGTCACGCATTTCATAGAAACCCACAGGCCGGTATAGCGCGACATGGCGATACCGTGCAGGCCGTAGTCTAGGTATTCTTGTACGGTTGCTGGGTATAAGACAGGAATACCGCAGGCTTTCAAAATATGTTCACTTTGATGCGCGGCCGTAGATGATTTGGCCGCATGATCGTCACCCGCGATGACTAAGACACCTCCGTGAGGTGAGGTGCCCGCCAGATTCGCATGTTTGAATACGTCGCCGCAACGATCTACGCCTGGGCCCTTGCCGTACCAGACGCCGAAAACGCCGTCGTATTTTGCGCCCGGGAACAGATTGACTTGTTGCGTGCCCCAAACCGAGGTCGCGGCTAAGTCTTCGTTCACGCCGGGGTGAAAAGTGACGTGGTATTTCGCCAGATGTTTTTTCGCCTTGGCCGCTGTGGTATCGACAGCACCCAGTGGTGAGCCGCGATAGCCAGTCAGAAAACCAGCGGTATTTAAACCGGCTTTTTCATCTGCCTGGCGTTGCAACATGGTCAGACGTATCAAGGCCTGAGTACCGGTCATAAAGGCGCGGCCACGTTCCAATGTGTATTTATCGTCTAGGGAAATATTCGTGTTGATTGATGCGTCACCACTTGCATCAACTAATGAATTTTGCTCTGCCTTATTACTAGGTGAGTTCATGCTGCCTCCATGTTTATTTTATTGGGCTAGTGTTGCCTGAGACATTCAAAGGATGATGCGAACTTGTGATTACATCATACGCCGAATGCTTAAAAAACGAGCATAGGTTTTCTCAAGGACACCTATACTTTGCAAGGGCAGCACAGTACCACGCGTCATTATGCCTCCCCATGCACAGTCACCTTCAAAAAGACCGGTACAGTATGGCTGACAATTGCGTGAAGTGTACTGGTTTAAAAAGCAATAGACCCTAGATTGGCATAAATCAAATTTCATGCATTAAAAAATCTTAATCTTTTGAATAGCCAAGAAAAATCTGCGAGAATGAATTGCCATTTCCAATTTGGAAAACAGGGAGACCAGACGATATGAGACCTAGCTCGAATCAATTCTCACCACGCCTGATGCGGCTTGGTTTTCTGCTCATGAGCCGTCTTGGCTTGGCATCAAAATTGATGGCGATGCTGGTAGGCGTACTGATACTCCTCGTGGTGTTTGGCGGACTATTATTTAATCATTATCGCAGTCAGGCTCAAACCGCAGCTTCGGCAGTACAGACCTTAAGGACAGCGCAAGTCGATCAAATAGCTAAGCTTGAGGCCGAGGTTCAGCATAATAATCGTATGGCGACTAGCGTCGTTTTATCCACGAGTTTGGTGTTACTTCTTCATTTGTATTTGGTCTGGTGCTTCTACTTACATTTATTGCGCGCCGTTGGTGATTTGAAGGATGCGACGCAAGCGGTGGCGTCTGGTGATCTGACAAAGGAACTAAAAATTCATGGTCGCGACGATCTGGCGCAGACCATGCAGGCAATGGATAAAGCCAATTTTAATTTGTCTGCCCTGGTCGCCAATGTGCGCACCAATGCCAGTATGGTGGCCGAATTGGGTGAGGAATTGTCGGGTGGTATTCGTGATATGGCACAACGTACTGAGCAACAAGCGGCCAGTCTGTTGAATACCTCGCAACGCGTAGATAGTTTGAATCTGACTGTCCAAGACAATGCGGTGAAAGCAAAATCGGTAGACAATTTGGCGTCAAATGTACGTCTAATCGCAGAAACCGGTAATGAAACCATGCGAGCCGCTGTCGATACCATGCAAGGTATACAGAATAGTGCATTGAAAGTGCATGAAATTGTCAGCATGATCGATAAGATCGCTTTTCAAACTGATATCCTCGCTTTAAATGCGGCAGTAGAGGCGGCGCATGCGGGTGAGCAAGGCCGGGGTTTTGCGGTGGTTGCCAACGAAGTCCGTGGTCTGGCGCAGCGCACCGCCGAGTCTGCGCGACAAATCCGGTACTTGATTGATGACTCGGTGCAAAGAGTAGGAACCGGTGTTGAACAGATTCATCAGGTGAACGTCACCTTGAGTGATATCGTCGATGGCATACGCCATCTTGCGGGCGATATTAAGGCGATCGCTACCGCCTCCAGTGAGCAAAGTGAGAGTTTGTCGCAGATCACACAGGCGGTGCAAGAATTAGACGACATTACTAAGAGCAATACGGAAATGGCGGAGCAGGCAAAATCCGCTTCGACTGAGTTGGAAGCTCGTGCCGCTAAGTTGACTGCGGTCGTGTCGGCCTTTCGCTTGCGTCAAGGGACGGCGGATGAGGCGCATGTCTTGGTCAAAAAAGCGATGGCCTTATTTAAGCTACGTGGCATGAGCGTGTTGGAGCTGATTACTGTGGATGCAGGCAAAGCCTTTGCTGACCGCGACATGTATGTCTTTGCCTTCGACCGACACGGCCAATATCGCGCTTTTGCAGGTAATCGCAGCAAATTGTCGGTAAATCTATTCAATGTACCCGGTTTAGATGGCAAAAAGCTGGTCGCGGACGCCTTCGATTTGCCCGCGAAAGGTGGCTGGGTCGATTATGCGATTGAAAATCCTTTGCTAAATCGTGTCGAATGGAAAACCTCGTATCTGGAAAGAATTAGTGAGGATATCGTTTTAGGTTGTGGTGTGTATAAATCGGTTTGATTCCGTTTGATTTAGTTTGATTCTGTTTGACTCCCGTAGTGGCACCATATCCATCGTTTTCTGTTTATGGCTGTGCATCGCAATGGCAAGACCATCCACTTAATGAGAATAACTAGATTGACAGAACGATGGGGGAAAGTGATTTTTTTGATTTCCCTCTTTGTACCTTCTCGCTTTTCTTAGTGTCTCTGTGTTGAGTGGTTTTTACTTTTTTCTTCATGTGATCGTCCTAGCTGCTGAGGTTTTTACACGTCTTTCACGCCTTGATCGCGCTATAATCTGAGCATGAAACTTAAATTTACCAAGATGCATGGCGCGGGCAATGATTTTGTTGTCATAGACGCTATCAACCAACACATAGACTTTAGTCCGGCGCAATGGCGCGCCTTGGCAGACCGCCGCTTTGGCATTGGTGCCGATCAAATCTTAGTGGTCGAAGCAGCGCCTGTCGCTGATATCGATTTTCGTTATCGTATCTTCAATGCTGATGGTGGCGAAGTTGAGCAATGCGGTAATGGCTCGCGTGCTTTTGTCCGCTTTGTAATTGATAAAGGTTTAACCACTAAGTCTAAAATCCGTGTGCAGACCATGTCCGGCGTGATTGAGCCAGAAATTGGGGTAGATGGTCGGATTACAGTGAATATGGGTGTGCCGGATTTTGATCCGTCAGCATCGGCATTTCAGACGCAAGATCTAAATGCCCGACAAGAAGGGGCCGCGACCATCTGGGCTTTACCGCTGGCGGAATCTGCGGCGCAAATTAGCTGTGTTTCTATGGGCAATCCCCATGCCGTGCAAGTCGTAAGCGATGTAGAACAATATCCAGTATTAATCGAAGGTCCGCAAATTGAGTTGCATCCGCGTTTTGAAAAACGAGTCAATGCCGGATTTATGCAAATCAATGATGAGCACCATGTGCAATTGCGTGTGTACGAACGTGGTGCTGGCGAGACATTGGCCTGTGGCACCGGCGCTTGTGCGGCAGTAGTTGCGGGCATACACCGTGGCCTATTGCAGTCACCGGTCGAGGTCAAAATGCATGGGGGCGATTTGCAAATTGCCTGGGCTGGCGAGGCTCAGCCAGTATTTCTCAGCGGCCCAGCTGTGAGCGTGTTTGAGGGTGAAATTGATATTTAAAATGGTGCTCTGACAATTTGCTAAGCGTGTGGATGTTTGCTTTGCACCTGGCCTTTCAACCTATACAGAATCTAAAAATAGTAAAACAAATGAATACCAACGATATCGCAGATTATTTAGTCCAACACCCGCACTTTTTTGAAGAACATGCCGAATTGTTGGCGAAGATTAAGCTCACCAGTCCTGTTATGGGACGTTCGATTTCGCTGCAAGAACGGCAGATGGAAATCGTCCGTGAAAAGCTCAAAGTCCTGGAGTTACGTCTATCCGATTTGATGCGCGTGGCGCAGGAGAATGACGCCATCAGCGATAAGTTTCAAACCTGGACCCGTGGTTTGCTGCTAGCACGCAATGACGTTGATTTGCCCTACATACTGACTAAAAGCATGCAAGATATATTCAACTTGCCGCATGCGACTTTGCGCTTATGGGGCGTGACGGAAGACGTACAACATACCTGGTTCGCAGTGCCCGCCAGTGAAGATGTGCAGTTATTTGCCAAAGGCTTGAGCAAACCTTATTGCGGTCAAAATCATGATTTTGAAGCCGCAGCCTGGTTGGAGTCAGATGATGCAATTACGTCAGTGGCGATGCTGCCGTTGCGTTTGGCTGAAGACGATGTGACCTTTGGACTCTTGATCTTAGGTTCGCCTGACGCTAGCCGCTTCACTAAAGAGATGGCGACCGATTTTTTGACAAAAATTGCCGATACCGCGAGCGCTGCCTTAAGTTGCATGATTGATTGTTGAACCCATGAGCACGCAGGACAATGCCACCCAGATTAGTCGCTATCTGGACGTACTGCGTGTACAACGTCAATTATCTCCCCACACGCTGAGTAGCTATGCGCTGGATTTGAGCGAATTAGCCGATTTTGCCCAAGCGCGCGCCTTGTCTAGCCTGACTTATTTTGATGTCCGTAGGCTTACTTCACAACTTCATTCCAAGCAACTCAATCCGCGCAGCATTGCCCGCAAGCTATCGAGCTGGCGTGGGTTTTATAGTTGGCTGGCGGAACAAATTGACATGCCCGCCAATCCGGTAGAAGGCGTGAAAGCACCCAAAAAGGCCAAAACTTTGCCGAAAGCCTTGGGCGCAGATGATGCCGTGCATTTGGTGGCACATCATGGCAGCGACCAGCCGACCGCTTTGGCAAATCGGGCGATGTTTGAATTACTGTATTCCAGCGGCTTGCGTGTTTCAGAATTGGTCGCTCTAGATTTGCGTGATTTCAGCGATGGCAGTTACACCAGTTTGGCTTGGGTCGATAGCAGTCAAGGCGAAGTGCATGTGACCGGTAAAGGCAATAAGCAAAGAATCGTGCCTGTGGGTAAACCTGCTTTAGCCGCTTTGCAAGATTGGCTGGCGGTACGCGGTAGTCTGGTCAAACTAGAGTTGCGTGCCCTATTTTTGAATGAACGCGGTGCGCGCATGTCGGTGCGTTCTGTGCAATTAAGGTTGAAAGCGCACGCCCAGACTATGGGTATTCCCAGCGATGTGCATCCACATGTATTACGCCACTCATTTGCGACCCATGTTTTGCAATCCTCTGGCGATCTGCGTGCGGTGCAGGAAATGTTGGGACACAGCTCGATTGCCGCCACTCAGGTGTATACCGCTTTGGATTTTCAGCATCTGGCGAAGGTGTATGACGCCACGCATCCGCGCGCAAAAAAATAGCCATAGGACTTATGCAAAAAGTGAATCCCAATTTAAACTGTTTATGCAACTCAATTGCATTTTGCGGCATAATGGCGCTTTCTTTGCTTGAACTGTGTAATGAAAAATCAGTCGGATAATTTACCGTCAAACCAAGCTTTGCCACCCATTCAGCCCAAGCAAGCCAAATCAGCAGCGCCCCAAGATCGTGCCAATTTTGCTGTGGCGGAACAGAAACTACGTGCCGCGCAAGTGCGCGTCACGCAGGCTCGTCTGGAGGTTTTGAGTATATTGCTGACCCAACATCGGGCCATGTCGCATACCGAGATGCAAGACGCTTTGCCCTCGATGGACAGAGTGACGCTATATCGTGGCCTCGATTGTTTGGCGGATGCGGGCTTGGCGCATAAAATTACGGGTGACGATCGGGTATTCCGGTTCAGCACTGGCAGTGAACCTGGCGCGCCGACACAAGCTGCGCAACAAATTAACCCAGTACAGCATCAACATGGTCATTTTAAATGCACTCGCTGTAACAAGGTTTTTTGCTTGGAGCAGCCAGCGGCCAGCCATACGCTTAGCGACCAATTGCAGGCGACCTTGGATTCAACTGCCTTAAAAGGTTTTCAAAGTCACGACATCGAAGTCACCATCAAAGGTTGGTGTGATCGTTGCAATGACACTTAATTTTTTTATTTTCGATAGAACATCATGGCTTTAATCCCTACCACGATATTGACTGGCTTTCTTGGCGCTGGCAAAACGACGCTCCTCAATCGAGTTTTGCAAGAGCAGCACGGTTATAAAATTGCTGTGATCGAAAATGAATTCGGTCAGGAAAATATAGATAACGAGATCCTAGTACAAGACAGCAATGAGCAAATCATTGAGATGAACAACGGCTGTATTTGCTGTACCGTGCGTGGCGACTTAATCGTGGCACTGAATACTTTGACGCAGAGAAAAAATGCGGGTGAATTGCACTTCGATCGCATCATTATCGAAACCACAGGTTTAGCCAATCCTGGTCCGGTGGCACAGACCTTCTTTGTTGATGAGGAAGTTGGTTTGCATTACATGCTGGATGCTGTCGTGACGGTGGTCGATGCCAAACATGGCATGGCGCAGCTTGATGAGCACGAAGAAGCTCAGCGTCAGGTAGGTTTTGCTGACAAGATCTTAGTCTCAAAAGCTGATTTAGTCAGTGCGGAAGAGTTAGCCGCGTTGAAACAGCGCTTGGTAAAAATTAACCCACGTGCGCCGATTTGCCCAGTCGATTTCGGCAAGGTCGCGATTGCAGAAGTATTGGATCTCAAAGGTTTCAATTTGAATGCCAAGTTGGAGCTAGATCCAGATTTCCTGGCCGCCGAAGAACATGAGCATGTTCATCAACATGATGCGTGTGACGAAGATTGTAGTCATGAGCATCACCATCATAAACACGTAGATCACCATCATGCCCATCATAGTGACGATATTGCGGCATTTGTATATAAGACTAATCGTCCTTTCAATACAGAAAAATTAGATTATTTTCTAGGTGGATTGGTACAAGTCTATGGCCCACGCATGCTCCGCTATAAGGGAGTGTTGTATATGGAACACGCCGATCGTAAAGTCATTTTCCAAGGTGTGCACCAGATTATGGGGACGGACATAGCTGGGAAATGGTTAGAAAATGAAACGAGAGAAAGCAAAATGGTCTTTATTGGTAAAAATTTACCGAAAGAGATTTTTATTCAAGGTTTGGAGCAATGTTTGGTATAAACTAGCGCCCTATTGAATTGAAACCCATGTTATTTTTGTGTCAATTTAATAGATTTGAATGCGGAACAAGCAAATACTATACTTGTCCTTGAGGGGAAGTCGGGCTATAACACTCCAATAAGAAGAGCGTTAATCCCAACTTGCGTATATCAACCTGTTGTATCGAAAGTAAGCGAAGTGGCAACTAAATCATCTAAATCAACTGCACCTGTCAGTGCACCTGCAGCCCTGCTCACCGAAGAAGAAATTGTGAAGATGAGCGAGAAGGACTATATGAATGACGCGCAACTGGCGTTCTTCAAAGCCCGTTTGCAACAACTTGAAAAAGATTTGCTTAAAAATGCTGACGAAACGACGGAGCATTTACGTGAAACCGTACTGGTACCAGATCCGGCAGATCGCGCTACCATAGAAGAAGAGCATTCTTTAGAATTGCGTACGCGTGATCGTGAACGTAAATTGCTGCGTAAAGTACAGCAATCCATTGCTTCCATTGATGCTGGCGAATACGGTTGGTGCGAAGAGACTGGTGAGCCAATTGGCGTGCCGCGTTTGATGGCGCGACCAACCGCGACACTCTCTTTAGAAGCACAGCAACGTCGTGAATTAAAGCAAAAATTGTACGGAGATTAATTTCCGTTTGATTTGGCTGAAGTAGACCAATGCGCAGAGATTCCACTGCGCATTTTTTATGGCTGGGTCATGCAACTTTGTTGCAAAATCTTGGTCTGAATAAAGTTATCCGGAATAAGTGAAATCCTAAGCCCTATGCATGTGCAGTCCTTAAATAATAGACGCTTGAAAGGCATGGTCCTGTTATGGGCTATGTTGCTAGTGCTATTGTCCGCACAATGGTTAGGGTTTGCCCATCGTATGTCGCATATCAGCACCGTCACGGGTGAAGTATTGTCGCTGGCATCCGATGGCAGTCACTATGTCGGCATACAGAAATTATCCAATACAGCTGAAAATAGCTTGCATTCGTGTCTGCTGGTCGATGCTGCCAGCATCACCGATTGCTTACAGCACAGTTTTGCTTTAACCGTACCGAAACTTCTTGCGAGTGAGTCATCTTATCGCTCACATCAAATTATCTGGCTGGCTTCTTTGCGCCTGCCATTTCTATCACGCGCTCCCCCTGTTTTGAATATCGCTTAGTTCATTCCTTATTGTTCGCTGCATTTGAAAATGACTGATTAAACGCATTTTCTAAGTTGATCGGGCAATAAGTCACGCGAATGAAAAGTATTGATGCATTGCCATTGCGTTGCTTTGGCGAGCTTACTCAACTATTCAATTTCAGGATTTATTATGTCTTTAAAGCGCCGTATTTTGGCGTGCGCAATATGCGCCGCTTTCGCTCCAATTAGCTCTTACGCTCAAACTCAATCGACCGTCGTTACTGTCTCTGCCAATCCACTTGGTAAAGATGAGACTATGCAAATTTTGAGTCCGACCAAAGTCCTTTCTGGTTCCGAACTCAGGTCAAAAATTGGTAGCTCATTGGGTGAAACCTTAGGTAGTGAACTCGGTGTTAGTGCATCGGGGTTTGGCGCTGGCGCGTCTCGTCCGATTATTCGCGGGCTGGAAGGGCCGCGCGTTAAGATTTTACAAAATGGTATGACCGTGGCCGACGTTTCAGGCTTGTCGAATGATCATGCGGTAGCGAGTGAAACGGCTAGTTCGCAGCAAATCGAAATTCTGCGCGGTCCTGCTGCTTTATTGTATGGCAGCGGTGCGATTGGTGGTTTGGTGAATGTGGTCGATGGGCGTATTCCGACTAGCATCAGTAAGCAAGTAAATGGCGAAGCCGAAATTAAATACGCCAGTGTCAATGCCGAAAAAAGTGCCTCCTTTTTCCTCGATGGCTCCGTCGATGATATTGCTTTGCATTTTGATGGCAATCATCGGAATACCGATGACTACAAGATTCCCGGATACGCTGATGTGTATGCACGTACCGGTATTAAAGACCGCTTGCCTTCCAGTTTTACGCGTGAACGCAGTCTCGGTTTTGGTGCCTCCTTGATTCAATCTTGGGGGCATGTCGGTGCTTCTATTCAAGATATGTCAGACAGTTATGGTATTCCTACCGATGAGCGCTCATTTATTGATTTGCAACAGACCCGTTATGACATTGACGCCGCGGTGTATCGACCATTTTTGATTTTCGATGCGTTTAAATTCAAGTTGGGGGCGACTGACTACGCACATACCGAGAAAATGCCCGATGGTACACCGGTGACGAATTTTAAAAATCGTGCTTTAGAAACTCGCGCAACTTTGTCGCATGCCAATTGGCATGGTTGGGAAGGTAGCATTGGAATTCAAACGGAAAATACCAATTTCTCTGCTTTGGCTGCAAGCACTGGACGGGCTGACACGGTTCCGACTACACGTTCGACATCGAATGCGATATTCATGGTTGAACAGAAGAATTTTGGTTCCGTGATAGCGAGTGGTGGTGTTCGTTTTGAAAATGTAGAACGCCAGCCTGAAGCACAATTTCAGCTGCCGCAACGCAAATTTAATTTGCATTCCTTTTCGCTGGGCGCCATGTTGCCCTTAGGTGATGGTTATGCCTTGGTGAGTAGCTTGTCGTCCGCACAACGCGCCCCAACCACGGAAGAATTGTATTCAGATGGCCCACACGAATCGACTAAAACTTTCGATATTGGGGACCGCTATTTAAGAACCGAGAATTCTAGAAATGTAGAGTTAGCACTGCAAAAAACTAGCGGTTTATGGCACGGCAAAGTGAATCTGTTTATCAATAAAGTTGATAATTACGTCTACGGTGAAATCGATGGTTTACAGGTCAATGAAGAAGGCGAGCATGACCTTGAAGGAGAATTCACTCAGCGTTTTTGGAAGCAGGCCGCAGCGACCATTCGCGGTGGCGAAGCCGAGCTTGCTTACAATCAGTTGGGCGAAGGTTTCTCTTTCCGTACATTCGCTGATACCTCGCGCGGTAAGCTGGATCAACATGGTATTTTGCCTTTGCAGCCAGCCAATCGTATTGGTTTGGATTTCGGCTATCGTCACGATGGCTGGCGCAATACCCTCAGCATTTTGCATGCGCAACGTCAAGACCGACTCGCTGCATCTGAGCATTTTGTGACACCGTCATTTACCAAAGTTGATTTGAATGTCACTTATACCCATCCATATATGAATGCGCAATTAACCTGGTTTGCACAGGTGAAAAATTTATTGAATCAAGATATCCGTTTGGCGACCTCGGTTTTAAAAGAGACCGTCCCGCAAGCCATGCGTGGTTTCATTGTCGGTGTGCGCGCTAGTTTTTGATTTGGGATAGTTGGAAAGCGTCTCCTTGTATCGTGCATTTAATGATGGATAAGAATATTTTTTCATCATTAAATGCGAAGCAAAATAAATTATGCGTGTGAGTTCTTGGCTTAATTAATGAAGTTGTTACAAGACGTGACAATTTTTATCGATTTAATGTGCTCAGAGGCAATTCTAAACGAGCAAAAAATGTTTAAATCCGTCTATACTACAAAGCATAGTAAGCGGCACATAATTTAGTAAATTTAAGTAGTACTGTGTAACGAAATGTGATGTTAAAATAATCTTTTTGATAAGACGATAGGTAGCTGTGGGGATTTTCAAGCTTTTCGGTAAGAAGCCAGTACGAACAGAGGCGACCAACTCTGAGAAATCGGCTTCCAAGAAAACTCGTTCCAGGTCGCAAAATACCGTTATTGGACATGTCCAAGATGACGAGGCTTTGACGCATTCTTTAACCGAAAAAAAGCATATCGCGCGCGCTACTGAACGCAAAATTGACGCCATTGAATTCGAAATGTCGCGTGACATGGGGCGCCCTAAGTCGCAGCAGACTAAGATCAGCGAAGCCTTAAAGCGCACCGAACCGAATCAATTTCATACAGACTTTATTGCCACTGACTTCCAAAGTACAGTGGCATTAAGTTTACCGACGACAGAATTATTATTAGGTACAACCGAATTGCATGCGCCAGCGATGGGGCAAATTGAATCCGTACCACTGTTAGAGGAAGCGGCTATTTTATTTGCCACGGGTCAGATCAAGGTCGCTGAGCATATGTTGCGTAGTGCGATCGATCTGGATAATTTGGGGAGTGCAACGCCCTTAGCGTGGTTTATGTTATTCGATCTGTATCAAATCGAACAGAATCAATATGCCTTCGAAAGCTTGTCTTTGGATTACGCTGGTAAGTATGAAACTTCGCCGCCAGTCTGGCGTGATTCTGAAGTGAATCTGAACGTTGAAGAGACCAAAATTGAAGGGGCCATCCCCACCGTTAATTTCCCGCCGTTGTTAGACGGCGAAATTATCAAATTACTGCAAAAACTGAATACGTTCAGTGAAAAAAGCAAGGTATTAAAGTTAGATTTTGGGCGCGTCAAAACCGTAGATCCAGTTGGATGTGGTTTGCTGTTGCGTGCGATGCGCAATCTGAAAAAAACCAAACACGATTTGGTGGTGGTTGCCGCTAACAATTTGACCGAACAAATCCGTTCTATCTTGGAAGTAGGTCGTCGTGATGAGACAGAAGCTCCTTGGTTGCTCTTGATGGAGGTTCTTCAATTATTGCAAATGAAAGAAGCCTTCGAAGAAGCGAGTATCGACTATTGCGTCACTTTTGAAGTATCTCCTCCTGCATTTGAGGCGCCGACCAGTAAAGTTACGATGGCGGTTGCCGAACCAGTCGAAGACGCACATGAAGAACCTTCAGATCGTTTCATGATGCCTAAGATCATTGAGGGCAGTACGGACGCCTTAGTGAAGTTAATTGCCACACATGCAAAGTCTCATGACACTATTATTCTTGATTGCTCGCAGTTAGAGCGGGTTGAGTTTGGCGCTTCGGCTCAACTATTAAATAGTCTTGTGCCTATTTCTGGCACTAAGGGTAAATCGATACAATTTCATGAAGTGAATTACCTCGTGATGCATTTGTTTAATGCGATGGGCCTGAAAAATATCGCAGCCATAGTTCCACGCAAGCAGTCTTGAGATTTGTCTAGTCATCTGGCACTTGTAATTCTCAAAAACTCCCCCATTTTCCTATTTCTGAGCGCATAAGTCTTATAACTGGTGCCGTTTTCGCTTATGCTTTTTGAAAAAGCAGTGATATCGGTTCAAGGCTATTTAGGTACGCGAGAACAAACGAGGACTATATGGAACAATTTCACGGCACCACTATCTTGACAGTACGTCGCGGTAATGTGGTGGCATTGGGTGGTGACGGTCAAGTCACTTTAGGCAATATTGTCATGAAGGGTACAGCCCGTAAAGTACGTAAGCTGTATCACAATAAAGTGCTGGCCGGTTTTGCGGGTGGTACTGCCGATGCCTTTACCCTGATCGAACGTTTCGAATCTAAACTAGAAAAACATCAAGGTCATTTAATGCGTGCCTCGGTCGAGTTGGCGAAAGACTGGCGCACGGATCGTATGTTGCGCCGTCTGGAAGCCATGCTGCTGGTGGCAGATAAAGACTGCACCTTGGTTATCACGGGTAACGGCGATGTCTTGGAGCCAAACAATGGTATTGGGGCGATTGGCTCTGGCGGCACGTTTGCGCAATCTGCTGCCATCGCACTTTATGAAAATACTGATTTATCACCCGTAGAGATCGTCAAGAAATCCTTGACGATTGCAGGTGAGCTCTGCATTTACACTAATCTTTCGCACACTATAGAAACCTTAGAGTAAAGCATCGTAAATTGAGCGATAGTCTAGAAGTAGACATAGGCTGCAAAAAAAAAGCTGAAAAATAAGCTGAAGAAATAAGTTCACGAATTTAGTTGAAGACACACGTAAAGAATTGAGAACGCAATGATGAATATGACGCCGCAGGAAATTGTTTCGGAATTAGATAAACATGTCGTCGGTCAGGACAAGGCCAAGCGCGCTGTGGCGATTGCTTTGCGTAATCGGTGGCGTCGTCAACAAGTCGCGGAGCCTTTACGCTACGAGATTACACCCAAGAATATCTTGATGATAGGACCGACTGGTGTTGGTAAAACTGAGATTGCCCGCCGTTTGGCAAAATTGGCTGATGCGCCATTTATTAAAATTGAAGCTACTAAATTTACCGAAGTCGGCTATGTGGGACGGGATGTCGATACGATTATCCGGGATCTGATCGATATCGGTATCAAACAAACGCGCGAATCGGCTATGCGAAAAGTCAGAGCACGTGCTGAGGACGCTGCAGAAGATCGGATTTTGGACGTTCTGTTGCCGCCAGTGCGTGATTTTGGCATCGCTCAGGATGCGCAGGCCGACAGCTCGGGCAATGATAATGCCACACGTCAAACCTTTAGGAAGCGCTTGCGCGAAGGTAGTCTGAACGACAAAGAAATTGAAATGGACGTGGCTGAAGCCGTGCCTCAGATGGAAATTATGGCTCCGCCAGGCATGGAAGAAATGACTGAGCAGATCAAATCCATGTTTTCAGGTGTTGGTACCGGGCGCAAAAAGGCGCGTCGTCTGAAAATCAAAGAAGCAATGAAATTGATGATAGAGGAAGAAGCTGCCAAACTCATCAATGAAGACGAGCTAAAGCAAGAAGCGATTCGGAATGTTGAGCAAAATGGTATCGTCTTTTTGGATGAAATCGATAAGATCGCCTCGCGTTCAGAAGCGGGTGGTGCAGAAGTCTCACGTGCTGGTGTACAACGTGATTTGTTGCCTTTGGTCGAGGGTACTACGGTGAATACCAAGTTCGGTATGATTAAGACCGATCATATTTTGTTCATCGCTTCGGGAGCATTTCATTTTGCCAAGCCATCTGATTTGATACCAGAATTGCAGGGACGCTTCCCGATTCGGGTAGAACTAGAATCACTGTCTATCGCTGATTTTGAATGTATTTTGACTAGCACCGATGCATGTCTTACTCGTCAATATGAAGCGCTGTTAGCAACTGAAGGCGTGAAGATAGAGTTTTCTCCAGAAGGCGTACAAAGGTTGGCGGGTATCGCTTATTCCGTCAACGAAACTACCGAAAATATTGGTGCCCGTCGCTTATACACGGTGATGGAAAAATTGTTAGAAGAAATTTCTTTTAATGCCCATCAAAATAGTGGCAAGACTGTACTGATAGACGCCGCCTATGTCGAGCAGCGTCTGCAGGCATTATCGGTAAATGAAGACTTGTCGCGTTATGTGTTGTAACTAATGTGGTCATGATATTGGAGCGGCAGGATGGCGAATAAAAGTATGGGAACACGCCAGAAATTGGTGTTTCGACTTGATCCTGCCCAAATTAAACCACGTAATCCAATCGCGGCTTTGGCAAAGCGTGGCGGTGCGGGTAGCCATCAAAAAACTAGTGCAGCATTGCGACAAGCACACAAACAAGCGCTAAAAAAATTGCCAAGCGATGAAGAAGCGGATTAAACTTGGAAGTGTATTGCTTAAGCGCAATCAAATCTTAAAGACGGGAGTCTTTGATGTCAGGCTGCAGAAAACGTAAATATCTATTTAAGTACCGTTGTCCGCGCCGGCGGCGTGACATGGTGACGCGTATGTTAGTCGATTTGGGAATGTTTTATGCGGAGTCTTTCGGCGCAATCAAGGCTATTTCCTTCTTACGGGACAAAAATGTCCCCGAGATTGTGATTGCCCGGGTTATTCGTGATGATTATCCCTTGTACTAATTGAGAGTGATCCAAGCTGGATTTTGTATCTAGTTGGATTCAATTTTTGCATTGCGTGATAGCAGTCTTTCTATCATGTCGCGAGTCGCCACATTTTCAAATAACACGCCCGCCACTGCTTCGGTAATCGGCATTTCTATATTCAGCTCGAGCGCCAGTGCTTTGACCGCTTGCGCACAACGTACGCCTTCCGCGACGTGGCCAAGCTCCTGCACAATGGTTTCCAAAGATTTACCTTCGGCCAAAGCGAGTCCAACTTTGCGATTGCGTGATAGGTTTCCGGTACACGTGAGTATCAGATCACCGACACCGGTTAAGCCCATCAAGGTTTCTAGTCGTCCGCCGAGTGCGGTACAGAGTCGGCTGATCTCCGCTAAACCACGCGTCATTAAGGCAGCGCGCGCATTCAAACCCAGTCCTAAACCATCTGCGACGCCAGTGGCAATAGCCAAAATATTTTTGACCGCACCACCGACCTCCACACCGATGACATCGTCGCTGGAATAAACACGCAAATTGGGACTATGTGCGGCGGTGACAACTAACTGACATAGTTCCAGTGAGTGCGAGGCGATGGTTAGCGCACATGGCAGGCCTTGTGCAACCTCTTGTGCGAAGGACGGGCCAGATAGCGCGCCAGCGAGTACTTGCTCACCTAGTTCTTGTTTCACTACTTGATGTGGCAATAATCGTGTATTTTCTTCAAAACCTTTGCATAGCCAGACGACGTTGCGTAAAGGATAGGCCGCGCATTGTTTCAAAATGGGACGTAGACCAGAAACCGAACTGGCGATAATTAGCAAGCCTTCGCTATCATGAGTGTTTAATGCGTGGCGTAAGGCTGAGTCAAAATCTGCCGTAGCCTTAAGTGAGTCAGGCAAGCCGAAGCCGGGTAGATAATGCTGATTTTCGCGTAGTGCCTGGGCGCTTTCCATCGCGGCTTGATTGCGTCCCCAAAGGACAACTTGGTTTTTTGCCGCCAGTGAAATCGCCAAAGCCGTGCCCCATGCACCAGCACCCAGAACGCTAATATTCATAATTAACCTGTTTAGTTCGTTATTGCTTAATCTTGTCCGCTGCAGAGATGCCTACCATTCATCTGAAGCAATTAGCCGACATAAAAAAAGGACACTGCAATGTCCTTAATGATTCTTTCCGTGTTTTCGCGACTCTTATAAACCCCAGACGTCGGTGGTTCTGACGTAACCCGTCTGACCATCGCGGTGTTTTACTTTTACCCATAAACCGCTGGCTGGTTCTACCATTTCTAATAAGACGTTTTTGTCCGCGCTAAAAACCATACTCGCAGACTCTTCTGCTGTTGCACGTATACGGGCAGTCGCCACTTTGACGACAAGATTGCGGCGCGCAACTAAATCCTTGGCTTCGACCCAACTTAAGTCACCTTGGGCATCGCGTACCCGGCACCAAGCGCCTGAGGTCAAGATAACTTCAAGCGGCATACCCGCAGGTGCCACATAAACTTTCATGCCACGTGCAGAGGGTGCATCGTACATGATGATAGGCGCAGCACCGACAGAGCGGAATTCTAAGGCGTTAGATAGACCGGAGATTGAACTTAATCCTAACAATACCAGTGTTGAAAGGCTGGGGATGAGGCGCATTGCGTAACCTTAGGATGAAGCCTACAAAGAAAAACCCATTGCTCCTAAATAAGAGCAATGGGTCAGTACAGCATTAGTGCGTTGTCGCAGCCGCTTCTGTTGTGCCAGCATTTGCTGCTAATGCAGCTTGCTCAGCCATGTTCGCCAAACGTTGTTGGTAGAAGGCTTCGAAGTTGATTTCTGTCAAATGAATCGGAGGGAAACCAGCACGGGAAATCGCATCAGCGATATTCGAACGCAGGTATGGATAGATGATGTTTGGGCAACCGATGCCTAACAATGGATCCATTTGATCTTGAGGAATATTGCGTGCTTCGAAAATACCTGCTTGTTTTGCTTCTACCAAGAAAGCAACTTTGTCCTTGATTTTCGCTGTCACTGTAACAGTTACTGTGGACTCAACGATGCCTTCAGCCAATGGCTCAGCCGCTACATCTAAAGTAACTTCAACGCTTGGTGCTTCTTGTTCCAAGAAAATCGCTGGAGAATTTGGTTGTTCGAGCGACAAATCTTTCAGATAGACGCGTTGAATTTGGAAAATTGGCTGCAAATTTTGGTCGGACATGTGAGACTTTCTTTAAATTCTATAAATTGATTGTGAACAGCGAGCTACTTACATAGGGACAAAAAACCAATATTCAAGCCCCATTCTGTTTCATTTTGATTTTGAATCGTTTTGCCAATTTCAAAACAGGGAAACAGAATTAGCCTTGTATTGTAGCAAGCGACTACAAAAAACCGCAATCAAAGCCGCTTGTGCACTGCGTTTTATGTTGGATTTAACAGCGAATCTAACTTGCCAGCACGATCTAAGGCCGACAAATCATCAAAACCACCTACATGTGTTTCTCCAATGTAAATTTGTGGCACGGTGCGGCGTCCGGTTTTGAGCATCATTGCTTCCCGCGCAGCAGGATCGAGATCAACACGAACTTTTTCTATGTCGGCGACACCTTTGGCTTTTAACAGACGTTCCGCCATCACACAGTATGGACAAACTGCAGTGGAATACATAACAACATGGGCAACCATGACAACTCCCTTATTTAACTGTTGGCAAACCTTGCGACTGCCAAGCCGCAACGCCACCGTCTAGACTAAATGCCTGCTCAAATCCTGCCTTATTCAAGATAGCCACCGCGCTACTTGAACGCACGCCACTGGCACAGACGGCAATGACGGTATGCGCTTTGGATTTTTCAATTTCCTTGATGCGTGATTCGAGCTCATTTAAAGGGATATTCTTAGCGTTCGCTAAGTGGCCGGTGGCAAATTCTTCCGCGCTGCGCACGTCCAAAACTAAAGTCTTGCCTTGATTGATCTTTTGTGTCGCTTGCAATTGTGAGACTCGGGCACCGCGTCTTTGCAGGCTAGGGAGTAATAAAGCACCGCCAGAAATGAGGGCGATGGCAAGCAGAAATAGATTGTCGCTAATGAAATTCACAGTTTTCCCGTGTTAAGAATGGTTATAAGTGGTTAAAGACAAGCACCTCATTATAAAATAGATGGGGAATTTAGTTTTGAACTGATTGAAATTCCTACTTAATCATCTTAAACCCATCTTAAACCCAGCTAATTTAAGCAAATATTAAGCAAATATCATGTATAAAATTGTATTAATGCGTCATGGCGAATCCACGTGGAACCTCGATAATCGTTTTACTGGCTGGACCGATGTTGATCTGACAGAAAAAGGTGTGGCTGAAGCGCGTCAGGCGGGTAAGTTATTGAAAGAAGCAGGTTTTAGCTTTGATTTAGCTTATACCTCCGTCTTGAAACGTGCGATCCGTACTTTATGGGGAACCTTAGATGAGATGGATTTGATGTGGTTGCCAGTACAACATGATTGGCGTTTGAACGAACGGCACTATGGTGCCCTGCAAGGATTGAACAAGGCAGAAACCGCGGCAAAATATGGTGATGAGCAAGTCTTGGTATGGCGTCGTAGCTATGACACGCCACCAAATCCTTTGGATGAGAACGATGAACGCACTTCATTCAAAGATCCACGTTACGCCGGTTTGCAGCGCTCACAAATTCCTTTGACGGAATGCCTAAAAGACACGGTAGCGCGTGTCGTTCCGGCATGGGATGACTCCATTGCACCCGCCATCCGCGCGGGTAAACGCATTATCGTTTCTGCGCATGGCAACAGTTTGCGCGCCTTGATCAAAATGCTCGATGGCATTAGTGATGAGGCCATCGTGAATTTGAATATTCCAAATGGCCAGCCTTTGGTGTATGAATTGGATGCGGATTTGAAACCAATTAAGAGCTATTACCTCGGTGATCAGGATGCGATTGCGGCTGCATTAGCAGCGGTGGCGAGTCAAGGGAAGTCGAAGTAAACCCGATGTCGTTTTCTTCAGAGCATAAGAATCAGCAAGCTGACAAACCGAATTTACTGCGAGGAGTAAAAGCGGTTTGTCTCGCTTGTAGTTTAGTCGGTTTGATGAGTATTTGGCCTGACTTGGCGCATGCCCAAAGTAATCGTGCCAAAGAAAAGAAGCAGGCGGAAGCCACGCGTATAGAGCTGCAACAAAAACTCAAGGCACTAAAGAAAGACATCAGCAAAACCGAGTCGGCTAAAGAAAAAGTCAGTGATGCGCTGGAAGACTCCGAACAAGCCATTTCCGAAGCGAATCGATCTATACGCGAGTTGCAGCTAGAGCAGCAGCAAGCGAATGAACGTTTGAATCAATTAGTAGTCGAGCAGGCACGCTTGACAGCGCAGGTCGAAAAACAAAAAAAACAATTATCTGATTTTCTCCGACGTCAATACATGCATGGCGATAGCGACAGAATGAAATTATTGCTGTCTGGCGATAATCCGAATCGCATAAACCGCGAATTGCATTACATGAGTTATGTGTCTCAGACTCAGGCTAAGCTGATTGCAGCTTTGCGTAGTAGTTTGGAAGAAATCGAAAAAAACAAATTAGCGGCGCAAGAGACCAAAGATGAATTGGATGAAATTGCGCAAGAAGAGCGCGATCATAAAAAAGGCCTGGAAAAAGAGAAAAAAAGGCACACCGCTTTGCTGTCGGAGCTAGCAAGCAAATTGCACGCACAAAAGAAAGAAGCAGAAAATTTACAAAAAGACGAACAGCGCTTGAGCAATTTGGTGACGCGTCTGAACAAACTGATGGAAGAGCAAGCGAAAGCCGAACAAGCACGTCTAGCCTTGCAAGAAAAACAGCGTAAAGAACGAATTGCACAAGAAAAAGCACTACGCGAGAAAAACCAAATTGCGGGTCAAAATAAAAGCTCAGGTAAAGTCGTCAATGATATCGAAGACAATAAAAATCTCAGAGTTGAACAAACGCCTGCACCGAGTATGCTGGATGGACAAGAATTTAGCCGTTTGAAAGGGCAATTACGTTTGCCGGTGAAAGGTGAGTTGATCGCTAGATTTGGCAATAAACGTGGTGACGGCCCAAGTTGGAAAGGCCTTTTTATTAAGGCGAACGAAGGTGCTGAAATCAAAGCCATCGCGGCAGGTAAGGTGGTTTTTGCGGAATGGCTACGTGGCTTCGGTAACATGATTATTCTCGATCATGGTGGTCAATATCTAAGCCTTTATAGCAATACGCAAGCCGTATTAAAACACGCGGGAGATATGGTGAAAGCGGGTGACACGATAGCCAATGCAGGCAATAGCGGCGGCAATGAAGAAACCGGACTATACTTTGAGATGCGTTACAAAGGACAGGTGTTTGATCCTATGAATTGGGTGCGTAAGTAGCTGTCAATTTGCATTAATTAGCAATAATAAGCATAAGTGCAATAGACATGCATAGGCAAATTCAAGATTAGATTTTCAATTATTTTTTTGCGGTCAATACCGTTTTGGACTTATGGGCAGTAAATTAAAGAATTTTGGTTTGATTGGTTTCGGCGTGATCGCTGGTGTTGCCGCTTCCCTGCAGTATTCTGCCCTTGCGCAAAAAATGGGTGGTAGTCCTTTGCCCTTGGAAAAACTAAGTGAATTTTCAGAAGTGTTTGGCATGATCAAATCCGATTATGTGGAACCGGTAGACGATGAAAAACTTTTGACTGAAGCGATGAATGGCATGGTCAATTCGCTTGACCCTCATTCTGCTTATTTGGATAAAAAAGCATTTAAAGAATTACGCGAGGGCACCGAAGGAAAGTTCGTTGGCCTTGGTGTGGAAGTCGGAATGGAAGATGGCTATGTCAAAATCGTCTCTCCCATTGAAGACTCTCCGGCTTACCGTGCTGGCATACAACCGGGTGATCTGATTACACGCATAGACGGTCTGCCGATTAAGGGTTTGAGTATAGACGACGCCATAAAAAAAATGCGCGGCGAACCGAATTCTAAGATCACGCTAACCATAGCGCGTAAGACGGAAGATAAGCCTATCGTAGTGACATTGACGCGTGAATTGATCAAGCAGCACAGCGTCAAAGCCAAAGTGATAGAGCCTGGTTATGCCTGGCTGCGGATATCTCAGTTTCAAGAGCCCACTGTGGAAGACATGGTGAAAAAGATCAATGCCTTATATGCACAAGATCCAGCATTGAAGGGTTTGGTTTTGGATTTGCGCAATGATCCGGGCGGCGTATTGCCCGGCGCGGTTGGCGTATCCGCGGCTTTCTTGCCGAAAGATGTTGCGGTGGTATCAACGAACGGGCAAGTTGAAGATTCCAAGCGTACTTATTTTGCGAAGCGCGAATTCTATATCAATGGGACTAGCGGCGGCGATCCTTTGGCGAAATTGCCTGCTGCGATTAAAACCGTACCGATTGTGGTCTTGATTAATACCGGCACAGCGTCTGCGTCCGAAATTGTGGCCGGTGCGTTGCAGGATTATCGTCGAGCGGTCGTGTTGGGTACACAGAGTTTTGGCAAAGGTTCGGTACAAACAGTGCATCAGATTTCTGCGGATACAGGGATTAAGATTACCACTGCGCGTTACTACACACCTTTAGGTCGTGCCATTCAGGCCAAAGGCATCACGCCAGACTTACATGTAGAAGAAACGGCTGATGGTGATGGTTTCAATGCTTTGCGTTCGCGCGAATCTGATTTGGTAAAACATTTAAGTAACGACAAAGAGGCCGAGGCGGAGAAGGCTGTGGTCGATGAACTGGAAGAGGAAAAACGTCTGGTTGCATTAGCGAAGAAAAGTAAGCCGCTAGAGTATGGTAGCAAAGATGATTTCCAATTGGCACAAGCCTTAAATCATTTGAAGGGTTTGCCGGTGAAATTAGTCGCCATGAAAACCTCAGATGCGACGGCTGTGCAGCCTGTTTTAAATCCCGCAAAAAGCAAAGCCGACAAAAAAGCCGAGCCTAAGAAAAAATAAATATTCGGTAACCGCGACTTATCAAGTTTGTGATTCCCACAATGCGCTCAGTTAGCGGCTAGACAAAAATGAACGACAATCAACTGCTACGCTATTCACGTCATATCCTGTTGGATCAGATAGGGATAGAAGGTCAACAAAAAATACTCGCGGCGCATGCCTTGATCATCGGTGCGGGCGGACTGGGTTCACCAGCGGCTTTGTATCTGGCGAGCGCAGGGATTGGTCAGTTGACGATAGTCGATGATGATGAAGTCGATTTGACTAATTTGCAGAGACAGATTTTGCATACGACCGAGCGCGTCGGCCAGAATAAAGTTGATTCCGCAAAAATCAGTTTGCAAGCGATTAATCCTGATATTCACATCGTGGCCTCGAAAGAACGTTTGCAGGGCGAACGTCTATTAACTTTGGTTCGTAGTGCGACTGTGGTTTTAGATTGCAGCGATAATTTTAATACCCGTCATGCTGTAAATCGTGCTTGCGTGACGGCGCATGTGCCGCTGGTATCGGGCGCGGCGATTTCTTTTGATGGGCAGCTTAGCGTATTCGATACTCGCAACAGAGAGGCACCATGCTACGCCTGTTTATTCCCACCCGATCAAGAGTTTGAAGAAGTGCAATGTTCGACCATGGGCGTATTTGCGCCACTGGTGGGTATCATAGGCGCTATGCAAGCTGCCGAAGCTTTGAAGTTGGTGATGGGACTAGGTCAATCTGTTGCGGGACGCCTGTTATTACTCGATGCCTTGGCTATGGAATGGAACACGATAGGCGTCAGCAAAAACAGTGATTGTCCTGTTTGTGGGGTTTTACACAAGTAAATTACACCACTAAGATTGCAGTACCAAAATCGCCGGCAAAGCACCGCGCAAGGCATTGCACAGCATAATTTCATCCGCCTGCAAAACTTCTTCTATCGTCAAAGATTTTTCCTGTGCCTGCAGGTGCTGATCTTCTAACAGAAGGGCACGCATGATACCGGGCAATACGCCATCGCTGAGTGGCGGCGTGTACCAAGTCTGACCAATACGCACAAATAGATTACTACGCCCACCTTCAGTTACGCGACCCGCATGGTTGACAAATAAACTGTCAAAACCGCCTGCTTGTTCTGCTCTTTTCCAGGCGGCGTCGTAAGCATGTCTATGGCTGCTTTTGTGCATCAAGAATAAAGCTTCTGTTTGGCATATCTCATGGTTGAAGAATAATTTTACCGGCATGTCCAAACTTTGCAGCGGCGCGTATTGAATCTGTAGTTGACCATCTGATTGCAAGCCAAGACGTAAGCGATAGGCAGTATTGTTAGCGAAGTTGGCGCAGCATGCCTTTAATTCGCAGACGATCTTCGCACGATCAAAAGCAAAACCAAAAAACTCTGCCGAGTTTTCTAGTCGCAGTAAGTGACGATCAAGATGGCGACAGCCCTCCGTTTGAGTTGCATACATGGTTTCAAATAATTCAAACGCTGGCTGCAAGCCCGTCAGGAATTTTGCCTTCAATTGGCATTCGGCAAATTCTTCCTCTGCCTGACTATCGTAGACTATGCCCGCACCAACGCCCATGCAACCAGCACGTAATCCATGTTCATCGGTTGGGCTTAGTTGCAGCGTACGAATCGGTACCGACAAACAAAAATCACCTAAAATTTCTTTCGATGCTGGCGGGTCGAACCAACCTATCGCACCCGTGTAGATGCCGCGATCTTCGGATTCTAGTTCGCGTATGATTTCCATGGTTCTGAGTTTCGGTGCACCGGTGATTGAACCGCAGGGAAATAGCGCGCGCATGACTTCTGCCAAATTCAAATCAGGGCGCAGTTGCGCTTCTATACTTGAGGTCATTTGCAACACGCTGGAGAAGCGATTGACTTCAAATAGCGCCGGTACTTTAACGCTGCCGGTGCGCGCGATGCGACCTAAATCGTTACGTAACAAATCAACGATCATCAGATTTTCGGCTCGATTTTTGGGATCGCAGCGTAAGGCGTCTGCAATTTGTTGATCTTGCACGTTATCACCGCTGGCCGCGGCCGTCCCCTTCATCGGCCTTGCGAACAAATGACCCGCCGTGTGGCGAATGAAAAGCTCGGGCGATAAAGATAAAATCGCAGTACCATCAGGCAAATGAATAAATGCGCCATAAGGCACAGGCTGTCGTTGGCGCAGTGCCAGATATAGACTCAGCGCTGGACCATAGCTTTGAAAATGCAAGCGATAAGTATAGTTAACCTGATACGTGTCGCCCGCTGCGATGTAAGCTCTGATTTGTTCTATTGCTAAAGTGAACTCCTCAGCGGTGACATTGGCTCTCAATGATCGTATGCCTGCGACTTGCTGTTGGCAATGCTGTTTTAGCCATGACAACATGCTCTCTTTATCGAGTTGTTGACAGCGTCTAAAAATAAGGAATTGCGATAGGCAGCTTTGCTGATCTGTTTGTTCTCGTACCGTGACCGCTTGCAATTGCGCGCCGGTCTCATAACTTAACAAGGCTACAGCATAATTTCCAAGGTCTAAGGCTTGTTGTACTTGCAACCAGGCTAAATCCCAATCGTCAACTTGAGCACATGGTATTGATTGTACGTACTCCGAATACAGGCGCGAACAGGCGCCATCACTGCGCGCATCATCGAGCAAGACGAAACAATGACGAGTATCAAGAGTAGTGTAAGTAACTTGGGTGGAAAGAGACACAGTAGAAAGGTCGGGTTAAAATCATCGCTAGTTTACCCGCAGTTTCAAAATCACGCGCCGCTTTATTTTGTTGCAAGCTTTGTCAAATAAAGTCAAAACTGACAGAAAATCAAAAAAAGATGTAACCAAATTCATTCCTCCGCGTTAGCTATAGGAGGACGCTACAAACGCGCTATAATGCGCACGAAGCGACTCTAATTTGATTAGATCTTGCGTAGAACACTGGGTTGCGTTTTATTTATTTACATCGCTCATTTTAATTATATTGCCATGACAAAAAAATCTCCTATCGCCTTGGCGGCACTCCTGTTTGCCCTTGGAACCAGCGCAGTTACTTTGCTACCCGTCGCAGCGCATGCGCAAACTGCAGAAAAGAAAGAAGCATCGAAAGAAGTGATTCGTGCGGAATGGACTAAGCCATGGCAAGAAATTCAAAAGCTGATCACGGATAAGCAGTACCCAGAAGCTTTGGAAAAAATCAATGCCTTAAGTAAATTCGAAAATAAAACACCTTACGAGAATTTCTTCTTGAGCAGAACTAAAGCGGTAATCGCTTCCAGCACGAACAATACAGATTTGTTGGCAGTCTGCTTTGAAGAAATGATTAACAGTGAATTTTTGTCTGCAGCAGAAAAATCGAAATATATAGATGGAATGGCTGGCATTTTTTACAATGCAAAAAGATACAAAGAATCGCAAGTTTGGACTAAGCGTGCTCTTGCGATAGAGCCAAGCAACACCGTGATGCAAGATCTGGAAGTGCAAAATTATTATTTAAGTGATGATTATGCGAATGCGGCTATCGCAGTTAAAGCACAGATCGCCGCAGATGAAGCGGCGAAACGTGTACCGGGTGAGACCCGTTTGCGTTTATTGCACGGCGCGAGCATGAAGATGAAAGACACCGACGGTTCCACCAAGGCTTTAGAATTACTGGTGAAATACCATCCTACTAAAGAATACTGGGCTGACTTGTTATATCGTCTGCCAAATAAACCAGGTTTTAATGATCGTCTGCGTCTGGACTGGTATCGCCTGTTGTTAGCCACAGAAAACATGGAAGATGGCTCCCAGTTCATGGAAATGGCGGAAATCGCCTTGTTGTCTGGTCTGCCATTAGAAGCCAAGCACATCATGGAAGCTGGTTACAAAGCGAACTTGTTGGGCACAGGGAAAAACATGGCTAAACATAAGCCTTTGTTGGATAAAGCGGCCAAACAAGCAGCGGATGATGCAAAAACCTTAGATGCGGGCGAAGCATCAGCCAAAGCGGCCAAAACAGGCTTGGGTATGGTTAATATGGGCTATAACCTGGTCATCAACGGCCAGCATGAGCGCGGTATCAGTTTGATGGAACAAGGTATTGCTAAAGGCGGATTGAAGTCACCTGAGGAAGCAAAACTTCATTTGGGTATGGCTTATCTGCAAGCAGGTAATAAAGCGAAAGCGCATGAAGTGCTCAAAACCGTACAAGGTAACGATGGCTCTGTGGAATTGGCGAACTATTGGATGTTGATGAAATAAGTCGGAAGATGAAAAGCCGCGATCTGTCGTCATTGATGGCTAAGACATCGCTGCAAAAAAGTTAAAAAAGCAGTAAGGGCAACCTTACTGCTTTTTTGTTTTTTGGGTACAGGACTTGTTGTGTTATTTGATCGGTAATGCCGTGGTGTTTTTGACTTCTTCCATTACTGCATAGGTATGCGTCTCACGTACGCCACTCAATTGCAATAAGGATTTTCCAAGGAAATCGCGGTAAGCATTCATGTCCTTGACCCGCGCCTTGACCAGGTAATCGAATCCACCGGCCACCATATGACATTCCAATACCTCAGGAATCGCCTGAACGCCGCGCTTGAATGCGTCAAATACATCGGGTGTCGTACGGTCTAATACCACTTCGATAAAAACAAGTAGGGCGACATCGAGTAAATGTGGATTAAGTTGGGCGGTATAGCCTAGAATGTAGTCCGATTCTTGCAACTTGCGTACTCGCTCCAAACATGCTGCTGGAGAGAGGTTGACTCTGGTAGCAAGTTCTACATTACTGATACGGCCGTCATTTTGTAATTCGGCCAGAATTCTTTTACTGATTTTGTCTAGCATAAGAAGTTAGTTCGGTAGTTATTAATAATATTTGGTGGAATTCTCTCACAAAATACAATATTTCGATATACCTCGTTATTTCCAGAATTAATCCTCGCCAATGATCTATACAATTAAATCATATTTGCTTTTATAAATAAATGATGAATCCACCCATGAATCCTCAATCTCCTTATCTCCCATTTCAAACGCTGCAGCAAGAATTGTTAGCGAATCCTTCGTCGCTCAGAGTCAAAATCACCGAAGCTTATCGTCGCGATGAGGCGGAAGCAGTGGATTGGTTACTTGCAAATATGCAAGAAATTCCGAGTGCAAAAAACAACACTTATGAGCTCGCGAAGAAATTGGTCAGTTCGGTGCGTCAGCAACGTACCCGTGCTTCTGGCGTGGATGCTTTGATGCACGAATTTTCTTTGTCGTCTGAGGAAGGGGTGGCTTTGATGTGTCTGGCGGAAGCCTTGTTGCGAATTCCCGACGCAGCAACCAAGGACAGATTGATTGCCGACAAAATTAGTAAAGGTGATTGGCGCAAACATTTGGGTGAATCGCCATCCCTATTCGTAAATGCCGCGACCTGGGGTTTGTTAGTCACAGGCAAATTGGTTAGTACCAATAGCGATCAAGGCTTGGGTTCAGCATTGACGCGATTGATCGCTAAGGGCGGTGAGCCTTTGATTCGTAAAGGCGTGGATTTGGCGATGCGCATGTTGGGTAACCAGTTCGTGACGGGTCAGACAATCGATGAGGCACTGAAAAACAGTCAAGACAATGAAGCGCGCGGCTATCGCTATTCTTACGATATGCTGGGCGAAGCAGCTTTGACCATGCACGATGCCGCGTTTTACTACAAAGCTTACGAAACTGCGATTCATGCAATTGGTAAAGCATCTAATGGTCGTGGTATCAAAGATGGCCCGGGTATCTCGGTCAAACTCTCGGCTTTGCATCCACGTTACTCGCGCGCGCAACGTGCACGCACGATGGAAGAATTACTGCCATTGTTAAAGAAACTTCTAGTCTTGGCGAAGCAGTACAACATCGGCCTGAACATCGATGCGGAAGAAACTGATCGCTTGGAATTATCTTTGGACTTGATGGAAGCGTTGGCTTTCGATAAAGATCTGGAAGGTTTCGAGGGCATAGGTTTTGTGGTGCAGGCTTATCAAAAACGCTGTCCATTTGTGATTGATTATCTGATTGATCTTGCGCGGCGCAGCGGTCGTAAATTCATGGTGCGTTTGGTCAAAGGTGCGTATTGGGATTCTGAAATCAAACGTGCGCAAGTCGATGGTATGCCAGGCTTCCCCGTCTACACACGCAAGGTTTACACCGATGTGTCCTATCTGATGTGCGCGCAAAAATTGTTGGCAGTCACTGATGTGATCTACCCACAATTTGCAACGCACAATGCATTAACCTTGTCGACGATTTACAGTTGGGCGCAAGAAGCGAAAGTCACCGACTATGAATTCCAATGCCTGCACGGCATGGGTGAAACTTTGTACGATCAAGTGGTTGGTGCAGATAAGCTGAACAAGCCTTGCCGTATTTATGCACCGGTAGGATCACATCAAACCTTGTTGGCCTACCTGGTACGCCGCTTGTTAGAAAACGGTGCTAACTCTTCTTTCGTGAATCAAATCGTTGATGAGAAAATTTCTATTGATTCATTGATCGAAGATCCAATTCAGATCGCAAAAAATCTCGCGGGTCAAATGCATAGCGGCATTCATTTACCAAGTAATTTGTTTGGTAAAGAACGCAAAAATTCCGCTGGTATGGATTTCAGCAACGAATTGCAATTGCAAAAAATTAGTGCGCATTTCAGTGCATTCAGCCAGCAAACTTTGACCGCAACACCACTTTTGGCGGGGACTGTATCGGCGAGCGCAGCACGTCCCGTATTGAATCCCGCTAATCATAGTGATGTAGTTGGGCAAGTGGTAGAAGCCGATGCCAGCGACGTGCAAACTGCTTTGGCTGCTGCGCAAGCTTATGCAACTGAATGGCAAAATCAAACGCCCGCAGCGCGTGCCGCTTGTTTGAGCAAAGCCGGTGATTTGCTCGAAGCACAGACTTTGGATTTCATGGCTTTGGCAATACGCGAAGCAGGCAAGTCTTTGCCGAATGCTTTGGCTGAAGTGCGTGAAGCGGTTGATTTCTTGCGTTACTATGCAGCGCAAGTTGAAACGCAACCACAGACAGAAGCTTTGGGTCCAGTGGTATGTATCAGCCCTTGGAATTTTCCACTCGCCATTTTCATCGGTGAAGTCAGCGCCGCTTTAGCCGCAGGTAATGTGGTGTTGGCCAAGCCAGCCGAGCAAACACCTTTGATTGCTCACCGTGCGATTCAATTAATGCACGAAGCTGGCGTACCTGTCGAGGCTTTGCAATTCTTGCCAGGGACTGGCGAAGTGGTAGGTGCACAATTGGTGGCCGATAGCCGTGTTAAGGGCGTGATCTTTACTGGCTCTACCGAAGTGGCGCAAATCATTAATCGTATTTTGGCGAAACGTTCAGTCGCAGAGAATATTGACATCCCACTCATCGCTGAAACCGGCGGTCAAAATGCGATGATTGTTGACAGTAGTGCCTTGCCAGAACAAGTCGTGAATGATGTCGTCTCTTCTGCTTTTGATAGTGCAGGACAACGTTGCTCGGCTCTGCGTATTTTGTGCTTGCAAGACGACATCGCCGATAAAACTTTAGAAATGTTGCATGGTGCGATGCAAGAATTGCGGGTCGGGATTCCAGATCGTTTGGCAACTGACATCGGTCCGGTAATCGACGCTGAAGCGCAAAAGAATCTGCAAGCCCATATTGATGCGATGCGCTCTAAAGCCAAGTCTTTTTACACTTTAGATTTACCAGCGAGCTGCAAGAACGGTACTTTTGTAGCGCCGACTGTGTTGGAAATTAATTCTCTGTCTGAATTGACTAAGGAAGTATTCGGTCCGGTCTTGCATGTGTTACGTTACCAACGTGATGATTTGCCCGCGCTGATCGATGCCATTAACGCTACCGGATTTGGTTTGACACTCGGCGTGCATTCTCGTATCGATGAAACGATAGAATTCATCACGCAACGTGCGCATGTCGGTAACATTTATGTCAATCGCAATATTGTGGGTGCGGTGGTGGGCGTACAACCATTTGGTGGTGAAGGTAAATCAGGCACTGGTCCAAAAGCGGGTGGCCCCTTGTATTTAAAACGCTTGCAAAAAAATCCAAGCATGAATTTCAGCGGTAACACCGTGTATGAAAAACAAGCACCAATTGCTTTGGATGCCCTAACCGTATGGGCGAAAACGCATGGACACCTTGATGTCGCTGCATTGGCAGAACAGTACGCACGTCAAAATCCATACAAGATGACGATGTTGTTACCTGGGCCTACAGGCGAAACCAATACGTTGGCATTCTCTTCTCGCGGTCGGGTATTCTGTGCCGCGAAAGATGTAGCGACTTTGCTCAACCAAATTGCTGCCGTGGTTGCAACGGGTAATACGGTTGTAGTAGAAGCGCACACTAAACAATTGTTGCCAGCTGATTTGCCAAAATTGGTAGCTGATGCAATTCTTATCGCTAATTCTGATCAGTCTCATGCGCAGTTCGCTTTAATTGCACGTGAGCTTGCAGCAAGTTATCGCAATGTATTTGCACAACAAGATGGCGCGATCGTTTGTATCGTGGAGGCAGACGCTAAGACTGAAATACCATTGTGGCGACTGGTTGCGGAGCGTGCCTTGTGCGTCAACACGACTGCGGCGGGTGGTAATGCTAGCTTGATGACTTTGCAAAGCTAAGCCAGTCAATTCGTCGATTTCTACGAATTGACTGAAAATTAAAAAACCGTATAAGACTGATATTGGTCTTATACGGTTTTTTTGACTGCAGTTTTAAGCCCGGTAAATTTTAGTACTTGTAGCCAAAACCAAAGGTGATCAAGCTATTGGTGTTCTTAAAGTTGTTGCTCGGTTTGCTGGTGTAACTGAAGGCGGCACCCGCATTTAGAGTCCAACCATTTGCGACCACAGTCGCGAGGTTGATATCGAGGGTGCTGCGAGTACCAATATCGCCGGTACCTGGATAAATAGCCCAACGTTGTTTGATACTGGAGGTTGCACTGATTTTGTGAGTGGATTCTTCACCGAGTAAAAATTCGAAACCGCGCTTGCTGGTCGGTGATGGTGGAATAGTAGTCCCAAATTGCGTTTCTGAAAAACCGATACCGGTAAATACATCAAAGTTGGTCACGTCCGTTTTGATCACTTTAAAACCGGCACCGGCATTGATGGAATAACGTGAATCAATGTTTTGAATCTTATTCGTTTCTAGTTCACTACCACCAAAAAAGAAACTATGTTCGGATAAATTGTAATCATAACGGCCACCCAGACGCAGCAATTGTGCTGTATTGGTCTTAATATTATTGATCTTATTACTGCCGTAATTGATCAAACTGTAGAAACCCAGCTTGTCCTCTTTGCTCGCTTTAGTTGCATTTGCCACCACATTGAATGTTTGTGAAGACGTATTACTTGAAGCCAGTGAGCCTCCAATGGAGATGCCACCATGCCATGTGTTGTCTTGTAAAGTTTGCGCCTGAACGCTATCAAACTGTGTGGCTGCTAAACCTAAGAGGACAAGAGTTTTGCAGCTCAGCGAAAAAAAACGGGGGTAGTGCATGAAATTTCCTTGTTGATTTGAGTCTGTACTTGGCGCTTGCCTGCATCAATACTTTGCGCGCCAAAATTATAACTTTGATTATGGGCTGTCCAATGCGAATTCACTGAACTTAGTCAAGCTATACATAACGATACTTTGCTGTCGTGGTTGACTACGCAAAAATGATTGTTGTATAAAATCAAAAGAAAATTGCAGAAGTCGCTAATTGAGCGTCTTTTCTGTTCTACACTTAGCCTTATTTTGATTGAATTGGTGATGTGATGCGTACTGTCTTGATTTCTTCAATGTTGCTTAGTTTGTGCTTAGTCAGTGCTTGCGAGCGCCTCGGTGTTCCTGACCCTGCGAAAGATGCTGCAATTCGTGAAGCGGATGCGCGTGCAACCGGCAGCGCTTGTCGTCATGCCGGGCGTGGTATAGAAGATTGCTATGCCATGAATCCCGATGCATCACGAGCCGCCGTATATGCCGGTTGGAAGGAAATGAACGACTACATGCGTGAAAATAATATTGTTGAAATTAAACCGACAGCGGCTGCCACTGCGGCAGCTTCTGAATCCGCCTCAGCTTCCGCTTCCAGCTCTGCGTCGGCATCTGCCAGTTCACATTAAAAATCTATGCACGCTAACGCCCAATTAATCCAAGAATTTTATCAAGCCTTTCAGCGTCGCGATGCGATCGCGATGGCGAGTTGCTACGCTGACGATATCGAATTTTCTGATCCGGTTTTTCCGAGACTGCGCGGCAAGCAAGTTGGTGCGATGTGGCAGATGTTGACCAGTCGGGCCGAAGATTTTTCTTTAAGCTTTGACGGCATTGAAGCCGATGCGACGAAAGGTCGTGCGTCTTGGGTCGCGACTTATCGCTTTAGCCAAACTGGTCGCATGGTGGTGAACCGGATTGAGGCTCAATTTGAGTTTCGTGACGGTAAGATCTGTCGTCATCAAGATCACTTCGATTTGTGGAAGTGGTGTCGTCAAGCCTTGGGTCTTACCGGTTGGCTATTTGGCGCTTTTCCTATGGTACAAAATAAGATCAGAGGACAGGCCGCTGCTGGTTTGGCGAAATTTATCGCGATCGCTGATAAGGCTTAGCAGGTATTTGGACTAAGGTATTTAGAAATGCAGAAAACTCGCCAGCAAGTTGTCGGAATGGTTTTTCTAATCAGTATGATGTCGGCTTGTTCATCGGAACTGAGCGTCGTTCAAGACCCCGCCTCAAGGCAAATCTCAAGCGCTGTATTGAAAATTGATAATGGCGTGTTTGCCGATATTTTCCCAACGGATGGCTTAAGCAATGACACTTGTGGCTTGCCCGATTTCACTGAGCCGGTGATCCGTAAAATTAATGAAATCAGGGCTCAGGCTAGGTATTGTGGTGGTGAGTATTTCCAAGCTGCCGCACCGCTGGCCTGGCAAAACAGCATACGAAACGCGGCCTATCAACATGCCGTACAAATGGCGCAGGCGAATGTCGTGTCACACACCAGCTTTGATTCACGCGAATTAAGTCAAAGAATTTTAGCTACGGGTTATCCCTATATGAAAGCTGGCGAAAACATCGCTGCAGGTCAACGTACTTTAGACGATGTCATGCGCGGCTGGCTCGAGAGTCCTAGTCATTGTAACAAAATGATGGACCCCGATTACACCGAAGTGGTCGTGGTTTGTGTCGCTAAGAAAAATTCGTTTTATAAAACGTATTGGACGATGAATTTGGTGCAGCCTTTTCCTAGCGAAACGGCGTCAAAAAAGAAGCCTCCCAAAGAGCCTTCCGTCATAGAGAAATTTTTTTCCAGCCGTAACTTGTAAGCTTAAAGCCTAGGGCCGGCATTTTTAATCAGTAGCTCTGCATTGTGCACGACAGGCAAAGTAAACCAGAACAAACTGCCTTTATTGACTTCACTTTGAAAATTAATTTCGCCGCCCATTTTTTCCACAAATGATTTTGCGATATTAAGACCGAGTCCAGTGCCGCCTCGTTGTCGTGTGTTGGAGCCATCTGCTTGTGCGAATTTAGAAAAAATGCGGTCCCGAAATTCAAGTGGGATACCAATTCCACGATCTTCCACCTCGACACGGATAAAAGCATCATGTTTGAGTAGACTTACCACGACAACCTCGCCCTTGGGTGAAAACTTGGCAGCGTTGGACAGTAAGTTAGCAAATACCTGCATCACGCGTTCGCTATCGCCGAGCGCAAAAAGTGGTTCGCTGTCACCTGAAAATCTGTATTGAACACCGAGTGCTGCGGCATACGCAGCGTTGGCTTCTATCGCCTGTAAGGCAAGTTGTGTCAGGTTGAAACTTTCGGACTTAAATTCCATTTTGCCCGATACTAATTTTTCCATATCGAGCAAGTCATTGACTAAGTTTCCGAGGCGTTGGCTATTCCTATGGGCGATGCGTATCAAGTGCATTACTTTGGGTGTCAGTTCTCCAGCCGCACCGTTCTCTAATAAACCCAGTGCGCCACGAATCGAGGTCAGTGGTGTTCTCAACTCGTGGCTGACCACAGAAATGAATTCTGACTTTGCACGATCAGCTTTCTTCTGTTCGGTCAGATCTAAGACAAAGCCGACCCACTCAAATCGCGATCCCTCTAATTGTGCGAGTCCCACCATGACGGGTACCTTGCTCCCATCTTTGCGCGTCAATTCAGCTTCGAATGGCGCAGCTTGACCATATTCGCGAATTTCTGCCAATGCAGCCTGGTGTGCCTCATGATATTCGGGAGAAGTCAGTTTTAGCCATTCAACTTGATTGTCGAGAATATTCGAGTGTTGCACGCCCAATAGCTCAAGCAAGACGTCATTCGCTAGTGTTAAGTGACCACTCATATCTCCTTGAAAGATGCCAATCAGGCTGGAGTTGACCAGACGGCGCAGGCGCGATTCACTGATCTTCAATGCATCGACCATATGTGACTTGTCTTGCACTGCGAGTTCAGCCAAATTGAGCGCATCGACCAGATCATTTTCTACTTTTTTCATCGCACTGATATCGCGCATACTAAATACCCGGCCAACCAAGCGGTCGCGTAGATACTCCGGTTTCGAAACGCAAATGATATGCCGTCCATCACGCGTCCCTAAAGTATTTTCGGTGTCGGCTTCAGGATTATTTTTTATCCCTTGCAACGTCGCTTCAAATGGTTCCGGATGACGTAAGCATGATAGGACATAATCCATCATAAATGCTTCGTCACGAGCGACGATTAATTCATCGGACAGGTCCCACATCGCGGCGAAGCGGCGGTTCAAATTGATTACCCGACCTTGTAAGTCGACCGATAAAATACCTTCGGCGGTCGCTTCTAATGAACTCTGTAATTGTGAGGCTAAAAGGATTTGTTCTTGCGCCATGCGACGCTTTTCGGTGAGTACCTCGACTTGAATAATCCAAAAACATTGACCTTGATCACTAAAACTGGTCACGCGTTTCTCGATAGGAATCACTTCGCCTTGATTACTCAACCATTCGCTTTCAATTACCCTGGTGCCGCAAAATTCTGGATTGAGCTTAAGCTCTTCCCAAAAAAAGACATCCTGCAAGGCACATTCTATGTTTGAGAGAGCTTGCCCTAATAGAGACTCGCGCGTCTGACCTAAGATGTCGCAGGTGCGTTGGTTTGCTTCTAGCAAAATCAGATCAATTGCCGACACGACCATCAGTGGTTCGGTCGCATGCTGCAAAATATGATGCAACAGTTTGGCATCTAAGACGGTGTTGGCGTCATTCATCTTATTTAAGCTTGGGTGCTCGCGATGTTGCCAGGCGATTTTTTTGATTTGGAATCGAAATAATAGTTTACACGTTTGCGTGGATTTAAATATTCAAAGATCGCCTTCGGCAATAACCCGGGACGGATGCTGGCGATAATTGACAGATCTGCACCTTCCTCTGCCAAATCAAGAATAATTGCATCCTCTTTGCGGATTTCAGCGTCGTATACCAAGACACGCGGACGCAAAGGCTTACCGACGTTCACGTTCATGACCAATCCAATTGCTTCATTTGACAAGCGCACAATAGTGCCCGGCGGGTACACGCCCAAGCTTTTGATCATGGTCGCCATCACCGCCGCGTCAAATTGGGCACGACGATGTGCATACATCGTTGATAAGGCTTCATGCGGCGTCATGGACTGACTGGGGTCGACGTGATTACACAAGTTGTCATACACATTCGCTATCGTAACGATACGCGTGGGCAAGCGAATTGCTTCGCCTTTCAGTTTTTGTGGATAACCGCTGCCGTCCATATGTTCATGATGCTGCGCGATCACCTCTAGCATGATTGGCGAAAGTCCTGCGGTACGTCCAACTTCGACTCCGTACTGCGTGTGCATTTCGAAAAAATTCTGTTCGGGCTTGGTAAGCGCTTCGGTTTTATTAAGAATTTTTTCTGGGATATTGACTTTGCCTATGTCATGGAACAAGGCAGCCATACCAATCGTTTTGATTTGGTTCTCATTGCATTTCATTTCACTTGCCAACATCATTGCCAGTACCGATACGTTGAGTGTATGAAAATACAGCTCTTCATTTGCGCCAGTTTGTTGGATCAAATGCATGACCGTGTCATTTGAATCAAGAAAAATGTCGGCAATACTGTCGATTAACAGACCCGCTTCTCTGATGGTTTGTTCAGGTTGTGAAAAGATAGTTTTGCCTATAGAGCGCACCACCGTCGCCGCATGGACAAACTTTTCTTCACAGCGCGCCAGCTCGGTACGCTGACGTGTCAGTTTCTCAAAGCGAGCTCGTTTTGCTTCAATAATGCTCTCAAATACCTGTGCGGAAGCTGGAATACTCGGTGCTTTGACCGAAGCGGCGGGCTTATTTCCAGAGGTCTGCACTAGATCAGACTTGGATGGTATGTAACGTATATGTTTTAGTTTTAATGCGAGCAATTCATCGAGTTGTTCTTGATTGGTGATTTTGAACGAATTCATGGAAAACGAATGCTCAAACCAACTCAAATCGAGCTTGATAAACATGCCGATCTTAACTTGCTCAATGGCGATGAGTTGAGCATCGTCAGACATCATGCATCTCCAAGATGGGTGTCATTTGAAGATAGCACAGCCATGTTTGATTTGCAAAAAATCTCGGCGTAAAACACATATTCAAGCATAGAGCAGGCCCGGTTTGAGGATAAAAAACCTCTGAATGTAAATTACTGTAAAAAATGCGCTGAGTCGGCAAGGCGCTGAAAGAAAAAATCCTATTAACTAACAGCGCCTTGTGGCTTGCCAGATGTTGCTGTGTCAGATCACTGGGTAATTGATGTTGTCTTGGATTTCTTCACCATGGCTTTGACATCCGCTAGCAATTGTTTTGCGTCGTAAACGATGCCATCTTTGACGGTATATTTAACGCCGCCTACCTGTTGTACTTCGCCATTTTGCTTGAGTCGGGTGTGTCCGGTACCGTATAAAACTTTAAAATTCGCTAGCGGGTTTTCATCCAAAATCGCTAAATCCGCTAGTTTCCCTGCTTCGATACTGCCCGTGATTTGATTGATACCTAAAGCCTCGGCACCAGATAGTGTTGCCGCTTTCATGACTTCTAAAGGATGGAAACCCGCTTCGCGTAATAATTCCAATTCTTCTATGGTACCGAAACCGTACAGCTTGTAGATGAAACCAGAATCGGAGCCGACGGTGACCCGCCCGCCACGATTCTTGTATTCGTTTACAAACTGCATCCACATACGATAATTTTCTTTCCACGCGACTTCATCTTCGGTACCCCAGTCAAAGAAAAAGGAGCCGTGTGAATCAGGATTAGGTGAATAAAATTTCCATAGTGAAGGCAAAGTATATTCGTCGTGCCAAACCGCACGTTGAGCGCGCATCAAGTCGCGGGCGGCCTGATAGATAGTGAAAGTCGGGTCGATGGTGAAATCAAGTTTTAACAATTCTTCCATCACCGCATTCCATTTGGCACTGCCTGGTTTGGCAGCTTGCGCCCATAAGCGACCTGCTTGAGCAAAACGTTGTTGCTCGTTTTGGTAGTTATAGTCGGCCGGGTAGTTCTGTACGGTCTGACCATCAAATAAGGCTTCTGGCAATCCATACCAGTGCTCCATCGACGTTAGACCCCAACGCGCGGTATTGAGCACATTGACGCGTGCGACATCGATTTGCGCATGGTGGCAAGCGGAACGCATGCCTTGCTTTTTGGTTTCTTCTAAAGCGGCTTGTAGAATATCAGGGCGGTAGCCGAAACACTTCAAGCCATCCGCGCCTTTTGTTTTCATATCGCGCACCCAGACTCGTGCCTGTTCAGGCGTAGTGAAAGGCGTATTTTGGCCTTGTCCAAAATAGGGATAAGCGAGAATACGCGGCGCTGTAATTTTGTTTTCCGCACTGCGTTTTTTTTCACTTAAACAAAATTCCAAACCATTACCGCAAGACGGATCACGTATGGTGGTGATGCCATGCCCCATCCATAATTTGTACACATACTCGGCAGGCGTGCCTTGCTCTGCACCACCTATATGACCATGCATATCGATGATGCCCGGCATCACATAATGTCCTGCCAGTTGCATCTCTTTTCCTCCCGCTTTAAGTTGCGGACGATTGCTTCGCACATTCGAAGTCGGTGTGCCGACGATGACCACTTGAGTAATTTTGTTTCCTTCAATGACGATATCGGCGGGGCCAAATGCTGGTGCGCCAGTACCGTTAATGACAGTGACTTCGCGCAGGATCAGTTGAGAGTATGGGCCTTGTCCTTCGTGCCGATCAGGTGCCGGGCTGACTTTGAACTTGTGTTCATCGGTGTAAGCGTGGACAAGCTTGAAGTTGAGGCTTAGTAATGCTGCAGCGCTAAGAGCTGCCAGACGAATAATGCTGACCAGTTTCATAACATCTCCTCCTCGGACTATGCGCAGCACAGTCAATTTTTTTTGGGTCGACAATACAGATATCAACGGTCAGTCTGGGCTGAGTTTGGTATCCGTTCGTCGGCGTTTATATTTGCGGTCTTTTTTGCGGTTTTGTTTTTTTGTTTCTCGTCTATCCTAATATTAGGTATCAACGAGTTCTTAGAGTTCGCTTTGTAAATTTAGTTCCGTGCAGCAACTTGAATAGCATTTGTAGATATAGTGTGATTTTGAAATGAGTGTTTTTGCAATAAAATGCCGGGTAAATGACTCACTTGCAGAACAAATTCGCGTAATATTTGTTTCCAGTTTAAACCGTGCTTTACTAGTTTTCCGGTCGCAGTTTGGATATTTTTCCCAAATTTGAAAAAGTTTTTTTGTTCATTTGAGTGCAGATATGGCTGATATTACCCAATTATTGAATTCTGGACCTAGCGCAAAGCGGGTCGATATAGTGATCGTTGCCGAAGGTTATACGCAGGCCGAACGGACCAAATTCTTAGCGGATGCCAATACATTTATCAATATGATTTTGGGTAGTGACAACGCTCGCCTGAATGCGCCATTTTCAACCTATAAGAGTTTTTTTAACGCCTCAGCTTTGTTCGTTGCCTCGGCGCAGTCTGGCACTGATCAACCTAACAATGGAATTCAAGTCAATACTTACTTTAATTCCACACAGCATGGCAGTGATGGCCGACTTTTGTATGGCGATTCTGGCTTGGTGGAACAAGTTGTCGCTCAAGCGCTGTCAGCGGATGCACATGAATTAACCATCGTCTTGGTCAATACACCACTGTATGGTGGCGCTGGCGGATCTATAGCCTGGGCTTCTGCCGGAAATAGTGCTGCGTCTGAATTGGCATTACATGAAATTGGTCACAGCTATGCGGGTCTGCAAGATGAATACGTCGATGCTACCGTGGCCAAGGATTTTCCTCTTTCTAGTTCAGCCTTTCGTAATAGTGCGCATGTAACTGACTCTCTCAGTCGCATTCCATGGAGCGATTGGATGGGCTATGTCGATGGGGAGCTCGGTGTAATCGCTACTTATGAAGGTGGATATTACCGCTCAGCGGGCGTTTGGCGGGCTACGCAAAATTCTAAGATGCTCTATTTAGGTGCGCCTTTTAGTGCCCCTGAAAAAGAGGCATTTGCACTTAAGTATTATCAGTCTATTGGTGATTATTTGAGTGTGACTTCCACTATTCCCGGTCTTTATGAACCCGCGACTTTAAACAATGACTTGTTTTCTTATACTTGGAAATTCAATGGGACGAGCTTGACCTACCATCAGGCTTCTTTATTTGATGCTTATGCGCATGGTGCTTTTAATGGTAGTTCGGGCTTGAGTTTGGTGTCGATTGATCACACCGGGACAATACGTAAAAATTTATTGAGTACGCAGCAAACCGAGACTATCAATGTCACGAACCTTGTAAAGCAAGTTCAGACTGCCAATTATGCTGCTGTCGCTGACGATACAAATCGGATTTTGCAATTTTCTATGGAAAATAATTCGATTAGTTTGAACGATATGCTCAGTGCACAAAAAATCTATTTGGATGGCGGTAGCGGCGTAGACGTCTTGCGCTTACCGATAAATTTGACTGGAAGCACCGATATTAGCTTGAATCGACTTGATACCGGTACCGTTTTAATCAGTAATAAGGGCTTGGCAAATTGGGCTTTGCACAATATTGAAACGATACAATTCCAAGATTTTTCTATAAATTTAGATATCCATTCCAACGCACTTGGCATTAGTCAGCGTGAATTAAGTGACTTAGAGGATTTGTATGTAGCGTTCTTCAACCGCATTCCTGAAGCGGATGGGTTGAATTATTGGATCACACAGTACAAAGCGGGACAATCCTTACAAATGATAGGAAATTCATTTTATAACGCAGCCATTTTTTACTCTGAACTTACTGGCTACAGCGATAAGATGAGCGCAGAGAGTTTTGTCAATATGGTCTATAAGAATGCATTGGGACGGGTTGATGGCGCCGATGCCGAAGGACTAGATTATTGGTCTGGACAACTTAAATCTGGAAATGAAACGCCTGGAACATTAGTCCATACCATTTTAGATTCGGCACACAAATTCAAAGGAGATGCTACATGGGGTTGGGTTGCAGATCTTTTGGACAATAAAGCACTTGTTGCAAATAAATTTGCAGTCGAATGGGGGCTTAATTATTCTAGTCCAGAAGCGTCAATTGTGAATGGAATGAAATTGGCGCAATTGATTACTGCAAGCGATATTAGTGCTGCTTTGACATTAATTGGTATTAATGATGCTCAAATATCGTTTGCCTAGCTAACACTTCATGCATTAAGGACAAGTCGATTTTAAGCCTAACGTTAAACACTAGAACTTCTCACATTCATAAAAGTGCCTGCAAGAAACTTTAAATCGTTTCTTGCAGGCATTTTCTTTGTTGGAAAAAATAGGCAAATAGAGATCTTGATTAAATACTAAAACACATTTCTTTGCTCTAAATGCAACATGATTTCTGACGATTTTACCCAGCGAATAGTTGCAAATCTGCATGTTTTTTAGATTAATATATTAAAAAAGCAGATTTTGATTTTTTTCTTTCACTCATTTTTTATTTTGCAAATTCGAGAAATGCCAAATAAGGCATTTTCAAATCCTCAAATATTGAAATTTTCCACTGAAATAATGACTTAAGTAAATTTAGTTAAGTAATTGAAAAATTAATTTAACAAATTTTTCTGTTGTTTTTTGGAGTGGAATTCTTCGGAAAAATTGACACGCTGAATCGGGAAATGATCTCATTCAACCTGCATGGTTTTTTTGGGACGTTTCAATAGATATTATGATAATAGAAACGTAACAAAAGGCAAAAACTTGAATTGATAGAACAGTGCTGACCGGTGCAAACCGTTCGAAGAATAAACTGATTTGAATTGCAAATAGGTCATTTTCAAGTTTTGTGCAGCGGTGAGGAAGTGGTGATGACAAGGTGTTTTTTTACTTATAGGGTATTTCAATGGCAAATAATAAATTTAATATGAAGCAAATCCAGCGCTCTGCAATCGCAGTGGCGGTTGGTATGTGCTTCGCATCCATGGCCTACGCACAAAATGCTGACGGTACTATTTTTGGACGTGCAAAAGCTAAAGAGCAAATTCAAGTAGTTAGTATTGAAAATGGCTCTTCTCGTACTATTGAAGCAGACAAAGATGGTGGCTTTACGTTCTCTAAATTGCCAGTTGGCCGTTATAAAGTCACTGCTGGTGGCAAAACACGTGAAGTGTCGGTCGCGATTGGTTCTGGTACTGAAGTCAAATTCGATGATGTTGCAACGGTAACTGTTACTGGTTCACGTACACGCAATCCAATCGACGTTTCCAGCACAGAATCGAATACCGTATTCTCCTTGGCTGAAATTCAAGCATTGCCAGTTGGCCGCAATGCAACAGCAGTTTCCTTGCTGGCTCCAGGTACAGTCGCAGGTGATGCAGCTTTCGGTAACTTAGCTTCTTTCAGTGGTGCTTCAGTTGCAGAAAACGGCTATTACATCAATGGTTTTGACGTTACTAACATGCGTAACTTCACAAACTATGCGTCTTTGCCATTTGATGCAATCAGCCAACAACAGGTAAAAACCGGTGGTTACGGCGCCGAATTTGGTCGTTCACTTGGTGGTGTAGTCAGTTTGTCATCTAAGCGTGGTACAAACCAATGGAAAGGTGGCGTTTCTGCTTACTGGACACCTGGTTGGGCAAACGCTAAAGGTCAGACTGTTCAAAACCGTGATAAAGATGCGTGGATTGATGCAAACACACCTTCTTACACCATATTTAGCCCAGCAGAAAATAACTTTAATAATCTGTCCTACAACCTTTATGGTGGTGGCCCAATTATCAAAGATAAATTATTCGTATTCGGTATCTTAGAAGGCCGTAAAAATACCACGGATACTTATGGTGGCTCTACAAGTCAAAAGACCATCGCGCAAACGCCAAATGGCATGATCAAACTTGACTGGCAGATCAGTGACGATCACCGTTTAGAATTCACCGGCATCAGCAATAAGCGTAAAACGAGCTACACAATTTACGATAACTTAACCAACGCAGACAAATACGCGTTGCGCCATGTAGGCACACCACGTTTGAGCTCTATCGAAAGTGGTGGCGACGTTGAAATCCTGAAATACACAGGCTACATCACTGAAAACCTGACGGTATCGGCGCAGTATGGTCGCGTATACAGCTTGTTAGGAAAAGTTAATGATCCATCTAATTTTGGTGCAGAATGCCCTGGTATTTATGGCGCCAATGGTCAGCCAGCCTATGGTTGCTGGAATCCAGCGCATTTGACGATTCGCGATTTGAATGCACCGGATGATTCCGATACACGTAAAGGCAAACGTTTAGACTTCGAATATTTGGCAGGTAGCCATACAATTCGTGCAGGCTGGGATGGTCAAGATTTCATTTCTACTCAAGCCGGCTCTACATATAGTGGTGGCGTTTACTATCGTTACTACACAATGCCAGCGAGTCGTACTATCAACGGTGTAGTGGGTGCTGGTACGCCTGGTAATACTGAATATGTGCGCGTTCGTAAGTATCAAACAACATCAGGTTCTTTCTTGGTGAAGAATGATGCAATGTACCTCGAAGATAGCTGGAAAGTGACTAAGAATGTTTTGGTTTACGGTGGTGTGCGCTCTGAGTCTTTCGACAATAAGAATGGCGACGGCGTAAGCTTCGTTGACCGTAAGAACTTGTTAGCTCCACGTTTGGGCGCTGCTTGGGACGTGAATGGCGATGCAAGCATGAAGGTTTATGGTAACTTTGGTCGTTACTATATCCCTGTTGCGTCCAATACTAATATTCGTGGTAGTTCTGCTGAATATTTGGAAGGCCGTTACTACAACTTCACAGGCAAAGATCCTAAAACCTTGGCTGCTTTAGGTTTAGGTCCAGAAATCGGCCAAGCAATTATCAGTGGTTCTCTGAAGGCGCCAAATCCAGGCACAATCGCAGATACTAAATTGCGTCCTATGTCACAAGATGAATTTATTTTGGGCTTCCAAAAATCTTTGGCTAAAAACTGGTCTATGGGTGTCAAAGCCGTTTATCGTAAAGTTAACGACGGTATGGATGACTACTGCGCACACACTGGCGTAGCAAAATGGGCGGATGATAATGGCTACAAAGATTTCGATCCTGATACTATGGCGGGTTGTGTCTTGATGAACCCAGGTCGTCCTTTGAACATCCAGATCGATGCTAAAAATGATGGTAAATTAGTATCGGTTACTGTACCAAACAGCTATTTGGGCCTGGCTAAGTATGAACGTACTTACAAGGCAATTGAATTGTCTATGGAACGCCCATTTGATGGTAAATGGGGTCTGTCCGGTTCTTACGTTTATGCTGTAGGTAAGGGTACTGCCGAAGGTTATGTACAGTCTGACTTGGGTCAAGAAGATGCTGGTATTACACAGGATTTCGACTTCGGTTCATTCACTGATGGTGCCTATGGTACTTTGCCAAACAATCGTACACATGCTTTGAAACTGTATGGTAACTACGCAATCAACGATAATATTCGTTTAGGCGCCAACTTCACATTGGCATCTGGTCGCTCTACTAGCTGTATCGGTTATGTACCTGTTACAGTGCCTGATTATAACGGTCCAAGTGGAACAACTAACGGTGGTTCCGGTGCGTACGGTAGTGCATCTAGTTACTACTGCTTAGATGCCAATGGTAAGTCTGTGTTAGGTCACCGTGGTAATGGACCAACTATGCCTTGGACTAAGTCATTGGATTTGAATGCTGCATACATCATGAAGTTGGAAAGTGGCCGTACTTTGACTTTCCAAGCTAACATCTTCAATGTATTCAACACTCAAACTATGACTATGGTTAATCAAATCCGTGATTACAGTCGCGATACAACAAAATTGCCAACAGGCAATAAGTTGAATCCTAACTACGGTGCTCCAGCTGCATTTATGGGGGCTCGTACTGCAAGTGTTTCAGCTCGTTATGAGTTCTAATATTTGATTGTTGTCAGATGGTAAAAAGGGGCCGTTCGCGGTCCCTTTTTTTTGCGCCCAGCTGAGGGCATTCTCTAAGAAGTGCGAGATTCTAAGTCAACCGATTCGGGGGGGGGCAGCTAGTCGAACCGCAATAGTGTCGTGGTTAGCAGCGAGTTAGAGGGAATAGAAAGTAAGTAGAGCAGTAAATAATGAAGCTTACGGATGCCAATTTTCGGATGATGCAGTCGAAGTTTCGTCACCCATTCGATGACTTGTTCATGCTCATTTCGACCCACTTGGTGGCATTCAATTTGTTGATAATATGCCAGACCTGTCCAAGAAAAATAGTGGCAAGCTTTGCTAATACTTATTTGAGGCGTTTTTTGTGCTCAAGGACTTGCCTAGGTGTTTTCTGGAATGGCGATCCCAAAGTCATCTCGAATGACATTCACGATGGATTCAAATAGCTGCGCCTTCTCGTTGGCGCTCTTGAGTTGTTTCTCAAGTTCTTTGATCCGTTGTTTGGCGTCAGTGCTAATGGTTCTTGGGACTTGGCTAAATTGAGAGTTTTGCTTAGTTCCCTATTTGCGCGACCACACTAAAACTGTCGATCGACCCTGTCTCTCATAGTGCGTTTGGGCTTGTTTGTAGCTCATGTCGCCTTTTGCGCCTGATCAACCAGTGATAATTTAAAGGCTAAGGTGTAGTCTTCTTGACTCCTGCGTTCTGTTGATTTCATTGACGCTCTTTTCAATCTCGAAGAAAACAGTCAACCTATTTCAGGCTGTGTTAGGACCCAAAAAAAAAGCCCCGACGGATCGGGGCTTTCCTATTACAACTGGAATGACATCATAAATTCATATTAGAACTTATGGTTGTATTCAGCTGTGAAGCGCACAGAACGTGGGTTCGTGTAGCTGATTGGGCGCTCAAAGTTCGCGCTCATACGAGTACCACTGTTGTAAGCCTCTACTACGTTTTGCAATGTTTGAGTATTTGTAACGTTAAATACATCCATCTTAAATGCAAATCCACCCAAGAATGCTGGTTTGTAAGTAATGTTCAAATCCAAACGTTTGTCGAATGGCAGGTTACCGAGCTTGCCACGTGGAACCAAAACATTTTCCGTTCTAGTTTCACCGAAACAGAAGAATGCCTGGTTATTGTAGTTTGGAGAATCGCCAGGTTTTGGATCACCACCCAAGCATGAGCGTGGACGACCAGATGCCAACAACAAGTTACCGCCAACTGACCATTCGCTGTTCAATTGATAGAAACCAAATGCTTTGATCTGATGAGTACGATCATTTGGCAACAACCCTTCTGCACCACGTTGAACTTCTGGGTAATCCCAAGCCGCAGTTACTGCAACGTCAGCTTGGCCGTTATCAGAACGTACCTGGCCTTCTGTATTACCATAGCTGCGTGACCATGTGTAGTTCACTTTGCCATACCAGCCATTGCGGAATGGATGTTCTAAGAACAGATCCAACGCAGTGTAAGTACGGATAGCTTTTGTGAAACCCAGATCTGCTGCGCTCAAAGCGACTTCTTTATATGTACCCTTACCGTCGATATCCATCACGAAAGTATTGGCTTGACCTGGGTTGAACAGGTAGCAATCAGCACCAAAGTTTACATTTGTGATCGTTGTTTTTGTACGAGCAGCCCAAGCATCAAATGGACGGTGATCGCACAAATCATCGATCGTGGTCTTCAATGTACGGTAAGTCATACGAGCACCAGAATTCCACTCAGGAGCCAATTGTTTTTCAAAGCCGAAAGTGATTTCGTCTTGGAAAGTTGGCTTCATATCTTTTGCGGCAAATGATTTGGCGTCTTTTGGCTGACCATATTCATTATTTGCAGAGATCGGTGCGGTCAATTCTTTCAGACCTTGTGGTTGACCATTCGCATCTGTACCGGTGTAAGTGTAGTATTGTGTTGCATTGTAAGTTGCACCAGCTGCACGCAAACCAATATTAGTTGGAATAGGTACTGAGTAACGACCTGCGGAACCGAATACTTTCAAGGAGGCGTCGCCATTCACGTCCCAAGATACTGCTACACGTGGATTGATTTCACCAGGTTGATCCAAGAACTTTTGACCTAATTTGTTCTTGTTCAAGAATGCTTCGTAACGAATACCGCCTTGTATCATCAAATTCTTAGTGACTTGATATTTGTCTTCGATGTAAAACGCAGATTGTTCACCATGTGACTCAGTAACGTCTGAGTAGTAGCCTTTTGCAACATAGTAACCTTGTGTACCATAACCACCACCAGAAGCTGTTGGTGGCACTGTGCCACCTGTTACATCGATTGGGAGATTTGGTTTGTCGGTCTTAAAGTAGGTCCAAGTACCGCCACCTGGTGTAGTCGAACCACCTAAGGAGTCAGTTTTGGATTTATCGAAACCAGCACGAATTGTGTGTTCGTTCAACTTGTATTCCAAATCGAAACGTGCAGATTTCACCAAATCATTACTACCAACGCCCGGTACATTGGCTGTGAACGACTGTGGGTTATTGTAGCTTAAACCTGGAACGCGATTGGCCACATCCGCAGTAACACCCATCGCTGTTGGATTGTAGCCAACTAAAGTGGTTTCATGCTTGGATTTAGCTTGGCCGTACATCGCTGTCAAAGTCAAATTCTGAGTGATTTCACCAACATATTTCAATGCATTCAACTGATTGCCGTTGTCGTTGATATTGCGGTTAGTTTGTTCAGAAGTGACGGTGCCAACGCGCGCACCAGTTGCATAGTCGTAACCAGAACGTTTGATGTTCAATACTGGTGAGTCGCCGATAGACATAAATTCCAAGCGGTGTTCATCGGCGATATTCCAGTCAAATTTAGCCAAGTAACGATTTACGGTTGCTTTGGTATCATTCCAGCCATCAACTGCATTAGATGTTGATGTACGAGTGCCGTTGACGAAACCTTGATCAGTCCTGGTTTGCTCAGCGGAAACTATCATGAACAATTTGTCTTGAATGATAGGACCGCTTACATAGCCACCATACAATTTGGAGTCAGCTGTATTTTGATTGCGACGCAAGTACAAAGTGCCATCAGTCGCAGAATTGTAGGTACGGCCTGTTTTTGGGTAGTAGATATCTCTTGGGTCAGAACGCAATGAATCTGGAGACCAACTGACGGTAGCGCCTGCTTCCCAACGATTCTTACCAGATTTAGTGATCACGTTGACCACGCCACCGATAGAACGACCGAATTCCGCACCGAAACCACCAGTCAGAACCTGTGCTTCAGCAATCGCGCCGTACGGCAATTGAGATGCACCGAAACCTGTCAATGGGTTAGTCACTGGGAAACCGTTGATGTAGTAGGAGTTTTCAGTAACCGCACCACCGCCGAAGGACGCGCCGTTACCAGCAAAACGTGTATCGCCGCGGGTTGTGTTTGGCGCTAATTGAACGATCGCTTCAACGCTCTTCGCTACTGGCAGATTTTCCAATTGACGTGCTGTGAAAGAAGCACCGTTATTTGTGGAAGAAATATCAATCGCCTTACGGGCACCGGAAATTTGAACCACTTGAACTGAGCCAGCAGCTGCAGCGAAAGTCGCTTCAGTACCTTGACCCAGCACAACATCAACTGTAGTGCTTTGATCAACTTTGCCGCCGTTCATCAAATCAACTTTGTATGTGCCGATAGGCAATGCAGTGATTTGGAAGCGACCTGTTGCATCGGCTGTCGCTGTACGACGAATACCGTTATCAGAGTTCAAAACTTGCACAGTTGTGCCTGGTTTCGCTTTACCGAAAATAGAACCACCTGCGTTGGATTGCGCTAACACTTCCGTTGGGATGCTAACAGCGACAACGCCGAAACCAAACGCAACAGTCAATGCATGTGCAACCAAAGTTTTCTTGAATACAGAATTTTTCTTGGACATGTAATTTCCTAGGTTAAAAAATAAAACAAAAGATTGTTAATTTCTTGAATAACAACCTTAAGACGAACCCTTCTAGCGGGTAACCAGTAGGGATTTCCCCTCCTACTACGGATACGATCGCGGTAAATTCATTGCCAGCGTACTATTTGCGTGCGATTACTATTCAATTTCCACCTAAATTTCAAGCAGATTAATTTCATAAATTACCATGGAAAAGTACCTGCCCTGCATGGAAGCATTTCTTGCTCTTCACTGTCAACCTCTACAGTCGAAATGAGTAGAAAATACAACGTTTTGAGAGACGTAAGGCAAGCTTTTATGTCATCTTGATCGGTGCTTTTGAGCATCTACTTTGACCTAAATTTTGCATGCCAAAATGCGGCAGAAAATATGGCGAATTTATTGTGATTGATCTATCTCGGCTGTTTCGTTTTGATCTTGATTAAACACTTTTATATTCGTTTCACCTAAAACCCGGCTGGTCAAGGTGCCTGCAGCAATGGATCCGCTGACGTTTAATGCTGTTCTGCCCATATCAATCAATGGCTCAATTGAGATCAATAGTCCTGCCAGCGCCACAGGCAAATCTAAGGAAGATAAGACGATCAACGCTGCAAAGGTGGCGCCACCCCCAACTCCCGCGACACCGACTGAGCTGATAGCAATAATGCCAAGTAGCGAGGCAATAAACGAGAACGACAAAGGATCGATGCCTACAGTTGGTGCAATCATAAATGCCAACATTGCAGGATAGATCCCAGCGCAGCCATTTTGTCCCATGGTCGATCCAAAAGAGGCAGCAAAATTGGCGATGCCTTCACTAGTACCCAACCGGTCACGTTGAATTTGAACACTCATGGGAATGGCACCAGCACTAGTACGTGAGGTGAAAGCAAAGACCAGAACCGGGAAAACTTTCTGTAGATATTTTTTCGGGTTTAAGCCGCACGCGGTGATAATCGCTAGGTGCACGCCAAACATGAGGAAGATAGCGCTGTACGAAGCTAGTACAAAATTAATTAAATTGAGAATATCGTTGCGGTTTGATTTTGCGACGACCTGTGTCATCAAGGCAAAAACACCATAAGGCGTGAGCCGCAAAATAATAGTCACCAGGCGCATGACGATGGTTTGCGCGACCTCAATGAAATGACTAAAGGATTTAAATACTTCGGCCTTCTTTTCTGCGATACCCGTTGCAGCGATGCCGACTAAAAGGGCAAAAATGACGACAGCAATGGTGGATGTTTTGCGCGCACCCGTCATATCAAGGAAGGGATTTTCTGGGATGAAACTTAATAACATACTCGGCAAAGTAATCGCCTTCGCGCTTGCCAAAGTGCCTTCTAAATATTGTCCGCGTGCGAATTCGGCCGATGAGTAGTTTAATCCCAGTGTCGTTAAGCCGAAAATTTTAGCCATAAGTAAACCAATCAGCGCCGCAATAATAGTGGTTGTGATGAGTGTGCCTATGGTGAGTGCGCTGATCTTGCCGAGCGAGCTGACATTTTTTAGTTTCAGTATGGCGCTGATGATAGATACCAGAATTAAGGGGATGACTATCATCTGTAGCAGTTTGACGTAGCCAGTGCCTATGATGTCGAGATAGGCATTAGTGCTACTCACAACGGCTGAATCGCTGCCGTAATAATACTGAAAAAATGCACCCAATATGATGCCTAGTCCTAAACCTGCAAATACGCGTTTGGTGAAAGAAATATGTTGATTCTGTAGCCAATAAAGAGTCGCACATGCGCTCAGGGCGGCTGTTAGATTGAGAATCAAAGGAAGAATAGGAAGGCTCATCGGCTTGTTTTTCTGGTTATTGTCATTTTGATCGGAGTGGGCATTCTAGCCCATATTTTTATCGCTATGCTACGTAGAATTGCTTCTTTGTTTATCGCGTTTTCTGCTATCAAGATGTAGTCAGAAATTCATGCCTGTTGATTTGTAGGACTTACGCAAAACAGACGCTGGCGTTGTTGCGTTCGCCTCGCCAGCGCAATTTTGCGTAAGTCCTAATTTGCATTGCGCCTGCAAAAGTCCAGAATGTTTTGAAATGCAGCGCCAAAATAAAGTTCATAACTATCCTTTTCTACATAGCCCAAGTGCGGTGTCAGCAAGACATTTTCTTTATTAAATAGGACGAAATCTCTTGGCAGTGGCTCGTTCTCAAACACATCCAGTGCGGCAAAGCCAGGACGTCCTGAAGCTAGCGCTGTGTTGAGCGCATCAGTTTCAATTAGCTCGGCGCGACTAGTATTGACGATCAATGCGTCGGTTTTCATGCGCTGTAAATCACTGAGTCGAACGATAGCCCGGGTCGCTGCATGCAGACGCAAATGCAAGGAAATCACATCGGAGGTTTCAAAAAATTCTTGTTGTGAAGATGAACTCTGAAAACCATCACGCACAGCTTGCAGACGACTTGCTTCGCTACCCCAAACTACTATATGCATGCCAAATGCGCGCGCGTAGCCTGCCACGAGTTTGCCGATGCGCCCATAGCCCCAGATACCTAGCTGGCGTCCCTTCAATACTCTACCTAGCTGATTGTATTGAGGGTGAATTGAGGCGGTCTGCCACAGTCCGTCTTGCAGATGTTGCGTGTAGTTGAAGATCTTGCGCGAGGATGCCATGATCAACGCCCAGGTAAGTTCGGCTGGCGCAGTTGGATCACCTACCCCCTCAAGAACTGTGATGCCGAGGTCGGCAGCTGCTGCCAGGTCAATATTGCCAGCGACCTTACCGGTTTGTGAAATCAATTTCAGCCTAGGCAATTTACTCAATAAGGCTCGATTCAGCACGGTACGCTCACGGATTAATACCAGTGCATCAAAAGAACTTAAACGAATGGCTAGTTGACCCAAGCCCACTGCGCGATTATTAAAGATTTTTACCTCATGTTCTTGGAGTAATGAAAAACAGTCTAAATGACGTACTACATCTTGATAATCATCTAAGATCGCAATCTTCATATTTCGCCTTTTTTGCAATTACAGTAAGTATATTTTCAAAAACAATTCCATTTTGATATGGATTGTGACGCAATTTTCGCCAGATCTTGGCTGGTCGGTGTAGAATACGCTGCACGTAGCTTTTTGAATCTTCCGTTTCGTGCCTCTTCTTCTGACAGACATAGAACGTAAGCTTGGATCTCAGACTCCAAATTTCACCTTGTCTGTGTTCCTGATTCCGACAAAAATTGCCGCTATCGTGCCAGTTGTGCTTGAGCTTGGATTGTTTTTGAATTCGGAAACGAATTTAGCCCACATTAATACCACTTGCTCGCATCACTCGCCTCCCTAGCCATTCTTGCCGTGCCGCTACACCGATTTTTTATTGAAATGGCATTGGAGTTAGTATTATGAATCAACCTTACACACAAGGCGTAGCTGCCGCATCTTATTTACAAGATGTGCCCGCGCACGTAAAGCATCAAAAACTCATCAATTGGGTAGCGGAAATGGCGGCTTTAACTAAGCCAGACCGTATCTATTGGTGTGATGGCACACAAGAAGAGTATGACCGCTTGTGCGCTCAAATGGTCGCCGCTGGCACCATGAAAAAACTCAGCGAAGCAAAACGTCCAAATAGTTATCTGGCATGTTCCGATCCTTCAGACGTAGCGCGCGTTGAGGATCGTACGTATATCTGTTCCGCGAAACAAGAAGATGCTGGTCCCACCAACAACTGGATGGCGCCAGACGAAATGCGCGCCACACTAAATCCTTTGTTTGATGGCTGTATGCGTGGTCGCACCATGTATGTCGTGCCATTTTCTATGGGCCCGCTCGGTTCTCCTATCGCGCACATCGGGGTTGAATTATCGGATTCGCCTTATGTTGCTGTGAATATGCGCATCATGACGCGTATGGGTAAAACCGTTTATGAGGTACTCGGTACCGATGGCGATTTCGTGCCTTGTATGCACACCGTTGGCGCGCCTTTGGCGGCTGGTCAGGCAGATGTGGCTTGGCCATGCAATGCGACCAAATACATCGTGCATTATCCAGAGACGCGTGAAATCTGGTCTTTTGGTTCTGGATACGGTGGTAATGCCTTGCTCGGCAAAAAGTGCTTTGCTCTGCGTATCGCTTCGACCATGGGACGTGACCAAGGTTGGTTGGCCGAGCATATGCTGATTTTGGGCGTCGAGTCACCAGAAGGCAAAAAACATTATGTCGCAGCGGCCTTCCCATCTGCTTGTGGCAAGACCAACTTTGCAATGTTGATCCCCGCGATCAAAGGCTGGAAAGTAACCACCATCGGTGACGATATTGCCTGGATTAAACCGGGTGCTGACGGACGCTTGTATGCGATCAATCCAGAAGCAGGTTATTTCGGTGTGGCGCCGGGTACTAACACCGCGACCAATTCCAATTGTATGTCTTCCTTGACCGCGAATACGATTTTCACCAACGTGGCTTTGACCGATGATGGTGATGTATGGTGGGAAGGCATGAGCAAAGAAGCTCCAGCGCATGTGATCGACTGGCAAGGTAAAGACTGGACTCCAGAAATCGCTAAAGAAACCGGTCGTAAAGCTGCGCATCCTAACGCACGCTTCACCGTGGCGGCTACACAAAATCCTGTACTTGATCCGGCGTGGGATGATCCAGCAGGCGTGCCTATCTCCGCATTCATCTTCGGTGGCCGTCGTTCTACCACGGTGCCTTTGGTGACTGAAGCGCGCAATTGGGTGGAAGGTGTGTACATGGCGGCGACCATGGGATCAGAAACCACGGCGGCGGCTGTTGGACAACAAGGTGTTGTACGTCGTGATCCTTTCGCGATGTTGCCATTCATGGGTTATAACATGAGTGAGTACTTCCAACATTGGCTCAATATGGGCGAGAAAATCACCGCACTCGGTGCTAAACAGCCCAATATTTACTGCGTTAACTGGTTCCGTACCGATGCGAATGGTAAATTCGTTTGGCCTGGCTTTGGCGAAAATATGCGTGTCTTGAAGTGGATGTTGGAGCGTATCGACGGTGCCACGACTGGCCAAGAAAACATTTTTGGTATCAGTCCAAAGTTTGAAGACATCACCTGGGACGGTTTGAATTTCACGGCAGAACAATTCGAAACGATCACCTCCATCGACAAAGATGCTTGGAATGCCGAATTGCTATTGCATACAGAATTGTTCGATAAATTGAAATACCGTTTGCCAGCAGCGCTCGAGGCAACAAAAGCAAGTTTAGCGAGCCGTTTGTCTTAAGCTGTTTCAGTGACCGAAGTTGCCTTTAGTGGCGGCAAGTAATGCTAATGGTGAAAAAAAGCCTTAAGGATTACTGGTAATTTGGCTAAAAGCGCGTACCCCACAAAAATGGAGACGCGCTTTTTTTGTGCATTGCAACTTTTTTGTCTAAATCTGGGATAATCAAGACTTAATAAGGAGCGTGCCCATGAATTTCCTGACCCTGGATCTTAATTTATTGCGCGTATTTGACACCGTCATGGTCGAGCAAAACTTGACTCGGGCGGCTGACAAACTGGCGATGACGCAGCCAGCGGTATCGAATGCGATTAAGCGTTTGCGTTACTCCTTGAATGATGAATTACTGATACGCACCGCCTATGGCGTGAAGCCGACACCGCGCGCTGAGACTTTGTGGCCTTCTATACGTGAGGCACTATCGACTTTGGAAGCGGCCATTGCGCCTACCAGTTTTGATCCATCGAAAGCGATTGCAACTTTCAGGATGGCGATGGCGGATTCGACGGCCGCTTTGTGGATGCCTACTTTAATCACTGCCTTTGAACGCGAAGCGCCGCACATGAATGCGCGTATGGTGCCGTTGACAACGCGTGAGCCACGACCATTGCTAATCCAAGGCGATATCGATATCGCGGTGGGATTTTTCCCCGGCGTGGTAGCTCAATTGTCAGGCGGCCAAGGTGCTGCACGCAGCCCGATTCGCCACGAGCGTTTGTATTCTGGGCATTATGTGTGCGTGATGAGTAAGAATCATCCTCTTGCCACGCAAGAATTGACGCTGGATAGTTACTGCGATGCCAATCATTGTCTGGTCAGTTTTTCCGGACGCGCGCATGGTCTGATTGATGACGAATTATTGAAAATGGGACGTGAACGACGCATCCTATTAACTGTGAATCAATTCTTCACCGGCGGTAAAGTTGTGGCGAATTCTGATTTATTAACGGTCTTACCTTTGCACTTTATCGCCTCTACCGGCATGAGTGATTCCTTGGTGTGGAAAGAGTTACCGTTCGAAACGCCTGAAGTTCACGTAGATATGTTGTGGCATGAACGAGATGCACGCAATCCAGCCCATAAGTGGTTGCGGGATCATTTTGTGAATATGACGCACGAAATGTTTCAAGCGCCTTAATAGTAAGTGACAGCTAAGCGGGTTTTGATAATAAATCGTAAGAGAAAGAAATTATGTTTACAGGTATCGTGCAAGGCGTAGCGAGCATACAGAAAATTGTTGATCAAACCGGATTGCGTACCGTGCAATTGGCCTTCCCCGACGGCTTCGATCACGATCTTGCGATTGGTGCCAGCGTTGCGACTGATGGTGTGTGTCTGACCGTGACCAAGTTGCTGCCCAACGCGGCTGAGTTTGACATCATGCAGCAGACTTTGAATATTACGACTTTGGGCGGGTATGCAGAACTAAGCCAAGTGAACGTAGAACGTGCCGCGAAGGAGGGCGCTGAGATTGGCGGACATCCATTATCCGGGCACGTCGATTTTGTGGCAAAGATCGCGCAGATTCGTCAGATTGAAAACAATTATGTCTTGCGCTTTGCTGTGCCTGAACAATGGATGCGCTACATTTTTGCCAAAGGTTATATCGCGATTAATGGTGCGAGTTTAACGATTGCAGAAGCCAATCGCGACGAACATTGGTTTGAAGTCTGGTTAATTCCAGAGACTTTGCGGATGACGGTTTTTGGGCAAAAGCAAGTCGGCGATGCGGTGAACATAGAAATCGAAAGACAAACTCAAATTGTGGTTGATACTGTGCGAAGTATGTTGCAAGACACTTTGGGCCCCTTGTTGCCAGCCTTAGAAGCACTGTTGGCGCAACAAGGAAAATCGCTCTAGTTTGAAGTGACGACAATTTGTGGTTCCGATTCTGAATTCGACTCCAATTGTTTTTTCCAAACACCAATACGCCACGCAGCCCACGCACTAAGCGCTGCGCCTAACAATAAAATGACGCGGGTGTCGATCAAGGTCAGCACGGCACCAGCCAAAGCCATAATGATATTGGCCAGGCAAAAAGTGGTGGAAATTAAACCCATCACCGCGCCATGTCCGTGATGACCAAATTTTTCTGAGCACCAGCTTGGTAGCACGGCGTTATAAAACGCATTTGGCAAGCCAAATAAAATAATCGCAATCAAACCCAACCAGATATTGCCTATCCCAACAAAGGCAATTGCCAGCGCGGCAAAATAGGCATGAATACGCACCCGTTTTAATGGTTCGATTTTACTAGGACGTCCGGCAAAGATAGAGCTGAACATCATCAAACCGCACAAGCCTGCGGTGACCCAAGCAATGCCTTGCGCATCATAAGCACCGTTTTCGACCAGCCACAGCGGGAAAAATTCATAAAACGCCGTGACACCACAGGTATAACTAAGCTGAATAATAAACAGGGTGCGCATGACGGGGTCGCGCACCAGATTCAGTGAATGTTTGTCACGCGCGACTTGCCACCATGACGTGGTTAAATGTGATTCGGCTTCTTTCGGTAAAGCAATCGCGATCAATGCGGCTGTCAGTAACAGCGCCACGACCGCGGTCCAAAATGGTACCGTGATGCCCCAGATTAAAGTGATACCCGCCAGCAATGGCCCGGCTAACCATCCAGCATAAAACGCGCCATTCAGCCACGCCAAAGCTTGTACTCGCAAATCGCCAGTTAATCTATCCGCCAGCATGGCGCGCGCGACGGAAGAATTACCTTCCAATAAACCGGTCACAAAGCGCGCAAAAATAAATAAGGGATAAGACTGTGCGATTAGCGCCCAGGCCGTAATTGCATGACCCATTGCCGCACCCACCGCGCTACCCAATAAGATAGGACGACGTCCATATCGATCCGACAATGGCCCAAGTAAACCTGAGCCTATAAGTAATCCAAGTGGATTAATACTCAAGGCGATACCAAATAATAATTTCGGCGGTAAACCCAGAAAATGGTTGAGATCATTGCTCGCATCGGCGGCGAATAAGGGCGGCAAAATCGGATAAGGCAGCGATGCGCCTATGGTGGAGAGTATCGCCAATAAACAGGCGGCCGCAATGAGTAATGAGGTTTTCATAACAGAGTTGGGGCGAATCCGGGCAAGTACGGGCAAGCAGAAAATGCCAAGATTGTACCTTGTTGCGCCTATCTGCACTTTGCATGACTGCGAACGCCACGGAGCATCAAGCCGCAGCGGTATGCAGATTTTAAATTTCCAAAACGCCTTTGCTGACCGGCCAAACCTGACCACCCACCAAGACTTCGCCAAGTGAATTGATCATCGTATCCAAGCGACTCGGACGACCGAGGAAGCGTCCCTGATGGAATTGCACGACATCCTGAATTCCTGATAAGCCATGGGTGTAATAATAGGCAGCAGCTGGACCGGCGGCACTGCCAGTGGCGATGTCTTCGACTTTGCCCAGATTGTCCCAAGTACGTATTTCCTTGTGTTCGACATCGAGTACAAACACAAACTTAGCACCGAGTTTCATCAATTCTGATTCCAAATCCTGCCCGCAAATCTTCGTTTTTTCTAAAGCAAGACCATGCACTGGAAGTATTAAGTAATCTAAACCGGTAGCTATCACTTGCGCGGGTAAATCTTGCCTTAAATCTTCGGTTTTTAAATTCATGCTCTGGAGTATGGGCAGAAGTCGTTCTGCTGATATGGGAACATCGATGCGGGGGCGGCCCTGATTCATCTGACAGACAAAATGGTCTTTGTGTTTCCAGCTTTCCACCTGTATGGTGTTGTGCGCTAAGCGAAGCGACCATTGTGCATAGTCATTTGCTGCCGCTTGGATTCTATGCAAGACGGCGGCAGCACCTAGTATGGGATGTCCGGCAAAGGGTAATTCTTCTTCTACCGTGAAGATACGAGCGCGTGCTCCATTGCTGCTGATTTCGGATAAAAAGATAGACTCAAACTGACGCATTTCTTGTGTTAGATTTTGCATCCATGCCTGATTCCAGCCTTCTGTGTTAAGAAAAACACACAGTCCATTACCGCTTAATGGGGCATGGGCAAACACGTCTACATGATAAAAATTTTCGGATTGCATGGTCAGGTTTATCGCTTTATGGATTTCGTTAACTAAGCCTAAGAATCAAGGGGAAATCATAATTGTAGAGGGAAATCGCACTGCGCCTGCGTCAGCTTGCTCTTCGCTGGCTTGAATTCGCCGTAAATTCCCCATGAAATCACAAATTTTTCGATTATCATGCAGCTATCGGCATTAATCTAAATTTTTATTTGAAATCTCTACTTAAACGACTCGGAACGCTTTATGAAATACAGTTTTTTCTTAGGTCTATTTGTCTCAGCCATGGCGTGCGCTCAGTCGCAATCGACCAGCCCTAATTCAGCAAATCAGGCATCGGTGGATGCAAGTGCCGCCAGTGCGCCACAAGCGGCGGCACCAGCACCTTTGCATATTACTAAGCTGGGCATTATTGATACCGTGATCGGTACCGGTGAAGAAGCGACTAACGGTAGTACTGTCGAAGTACATTACACAGGCTGGCTTTACAACCACAAAGCCTTGAATTTGCATGGGGCGAAGTTTGATAGTTCACGTGATGCTGGCGCGCCATTAAGCATACAGCTAGGCATGCGTCAGGTGATACGTGGTTGGGACATGGGTTTGTTAGGGATGAAAGTGGGTGGAAAACGTACCTTATTGATCCCTGCGTATCTGGCCTATAGCACTCAGGGTTCTGGCAATATTCCACCTAATTCACATCTGGTGTTTGATGTTGAATTAGTTTCTGTGAAGAAGTGATAAAGTGATAATGGCGCGTAGTTTAGAAGGCATAACTTTAGAGGCGTTATTGACAGAGTTGGTGGCCGTCTATGGTTGGCAGCGCTTAGGCGAATTAGTACCTGTTCAATGTTTTCTAAACGACCCTAGCATCAAGTCTAGCCTCAAATTCTTGCGCAAGACAGCCTGGGCCAGGACTAAAGTTGAGCAGCTCTATTTGGGTATGGAAACGAGTAGCGAAGTTATGCGTACTGAAATTAAAAAATAAGAAATTTGTAAAACCAAGAAAGACATTGTATGACATTGAGAATTATCGCCACAGGCGGCACTTTTGATAAACATTATGACGAATTGGCGGGCAAACTTACTTTCTCTGAAAGCCAATTGCCGGATGTGTTAAAACGTGCGCGTCTGACAGTGCCGGTTGAATTGGAAGTGCGTAGCAGTTTGATTGATTCACTCGATATGGTGGATAAAGACAGACAAGAGATTTTGCAGTCTTGTAAAGATTCGCAAGAAAAAGCAATTGTGATTATTCATGGCACCGACACTATGCGCGAAACGGCCCAGGTGTTGGGTGCTGCCAATTTGGATAAGACGATCATTTTTACGGGAGCGATGATTCCTTACGAAATCGCCAATTCAGATGCCTTGTTTAATTTGGGATTTGCTTGTGGTGTAGCACAGTTATTGGCACCTGGTGTCTATGTTGCGATGAATGGTCAGGTGTTTTCATGGGATAACGTGCAGAAGGATCGTAGTGCCGGGGTGTTTGTCACAAACGCATAATTTACTGATATAGGTATCGCATGAATCGACTGTCACGCTTCCCTTTGTTCGCTGTCTTAACGGCGCTGCTGCTGAGTCTGCTAGCCTGCGATACACCCATCGTGCCGCGTTTTGATTCTGTCTATTTCTTTCAAGAAGAAGATGTTTTAAAAGCGAAGAAAGTCAATTTCGAAGAGATGTCGATCTACACCCGCAGCCTGCAAACGGCTGTCGCCAAAGTGCTTAAAAAATCGCAAGTGAAACCGGGCAATGGTTACATCGTCGTGGCCGTTCGCTCTGATCAGGAGACCGCAGTCTGGCTGGATATGGAGCCAGCCTTACATGAATACTACGATTACGAAATCGTCGAAGCGATCAAGAAATTGCGTCCGTTTGCGGTCGATAATGGGATCGTGGTGTTTGCAATTAAGATGGCTATAGAAACGCCGAAACACACGGAAAAAGCAGTGCCAGAACCGCAAGCATGGAAAGACGCGAAGAAGAAAGTCGCTGACCCAAATGATGTGGAACAACTGGTTTTATCTATCTGGCCCGAATAGATAGAACAAAAAAAGGAGGCAAAGAGTAAGCAACTGAATACGATTTGCATCCTTTTTCTTATCTCAACAAAGCTCCCTGATTTATGCAAAAAGTCCTGTATTTAGGCTATGTTTGGCCGGAACCGAATTCGTCCGCCGCCGGCAGCCGGACTATGGAATTTTTGCGCCTGTTTCGCCAACAAAATTGGCAAGTCATGTATGCCAGCGCCGCCAGCCTATCTGAGCATAGAGCCGACCTCGCTGCATTCGACATAACAGAAAAAGTGATCGCCATTAATTGCGATAGCTTTGATCAGCTGCTGCAGGCATATCAGCCGGACATGGTGGTGTTTGACCGCTTTTTCACAGAAGAACAATTTGGCTGGCGGGTGGCGCAACATTGCCCGCAGGCCTTGCGTGTGCTCGATACCTGTGATTTGCACAGCTTACGTGAGGCGCGCCACCAACTTCTAAAGCAAGCGATGGCGGTCCACGCGAAAGAGGTAGAACGACATCAAGTGGCGGCGGTCACGGCTGACGCAGTTACGCTGTATGAATGTATGGCGGACAGTGATTTGGCGCAGCGTGAGATTGCGGCGATTTATCGTTGTGATTTGAGTTTGATGATTTCCTCTTTCGAGGTGAATTTATTGCGCCAGTATTTTTCGGTACCAGCGTATTTGCTGTGCGAGACTAATCTGATGTTGGTGCCGGCTGAAACTTCGCAGCTAACTTCTGCGTTCAGCTACGAGCAACGTCGGCATTTTATTAGCATAGGTAATTTTCGTCATGCGCCGAACTGGGATGCTGTGTTGTGGCTGAAGCACGCGATCTGGCCGCGCATTCGTCAACATTTACCGCATGCTGAGCTGCATGTGTATGGCGCTTATCCGCCCCCTAAGGCGATGGCCTTGCATCAGCCGCAACAAGGTTTTCATGTGCGCGGTTGGGCTGAGAATGCGCAGGCGGTCATGGCACAAGCCAGAGTCTGCCTGGCACCTTTGCGTTTTGGTGCAGGCATTAAAGGCAAATTAGCTGATGCGATGGCGGCTGGTACACCGAGTGTGACAACGCAGATAGGCATAGAAGGTATGTGTGGCGATTTGCCTTGGGGTGGCTTACTTGCCGATGAGAGCGAGGCTTTTGCCGAGGCTGCGGTAAGGCTGTATCAAGAGCAAAATTTATGGGCTTTATCGCAGCAACGGGGACAGGCTATTCTGCGACAATTTTTTAGTCGTGACGTGAATACCCCCAGTTTTTTACAAGCCTTATTATTGGCGCGTCAGCAGCAAGCGCAGCGACGATTGCAGAATTTTACCGGGGCGATGTTGCGACACCATTTGCATAAGAGCACGCAGTATATGTCGCAGTGGATTAGTTTAAAAAAACAAAAAATCTAATTGCACGGCCTGAATTTGTGGTTCTTCATTGGTCAATTACTCATCTGCATCGGGCGGTGTCAGTAAGAAATGGTGTTCACTGGCATCACCTTCTAATAAGGCATTTAAACCTTCAATCGGGATCGGTTTAGAATACAAATAGCCTTGGAAGGTCAGGCAATTATGTTCAATCAGGAAGCGGCGTTGTGCCACGGTTTCTACCCCTTCGGCAATCACATCTAAGCCCAGATTTAAACCTAGAGAAATAATCGCACGGACGATAGTCGCATCGCTTTCATCATCGTTCAAATCACGCACAAAAGACTGGTCGATTTTCAATTGATTCAGAGGAAGTTTTTGCAGGTAGGCCAGCGAAGAATAGCCAGTGCCAAAATCATCCATAGAAAAAGCGATACCGAGTTTTTTCAACTGCTGCATTTTCTCCGTAGTCGCATCAACATTATCAAGAATAGTACTTTCGGTTAGTTCGATTTTAAGGCGGCTTGCATTGATATTGTGTAAGCGTACGATTTCGGTGACCGTCTCAACAAAATTCGATTGCTGGAATTGTTTGGCGCTGACGTTGACCGCCAGACTCAGATGCGCCGTCTTAGGATTGCGCGCCCATTTTTTTAATTGATTGCAGGCGGTTTCTAAGACCCAGGTGCCGATCGGAACTATCAAACCGGTCTGTTCGGCGATAGGAATGAACTCTAGCGGCGAAATGAAGCCGCGGTCGGGATGTATCCAGCGTAACAAGGCCTCGGCTCCCACCACTTGGCCTTCTGCATCAACCTGAATTTGATAATACAACTGGAATTGTTCTAATGCTAAAGCCACCCGCAGATTCGACTCCAGCATCATTTTGACAACTAATACCGCTTGCATAGCCGGATCAAAAAACCGTACCGCATTGCGTCCTGAGGTTTTCGCTTCGTACATTGCAGTGTCTGCACGTTTGAATAAATCTTTGACCGTGATATCGCCACCTTGAAACAAGCATACGCCTATGCTGCCAGCCCCGTGGTGTATGAAATCCGTAATCTGGTAGGGTTCATTTAACAATAAGCGTATTTTCTCCGCGATGCGATCAGCCTGTAGTGCGGCCTCGTCTCGTTCAGCACTCAAGGCCTGTAGTACCACCACAAATTCATCACCGCCCAGACGCGCTACGGTATCGCTCTCACGAACACAAGTTTGCAAGCGCTGCGCGGCTTCAATCAGCAATAAATCGCCAGCATCGTGACCGCGCGTGTCGTTCAGTGTTTTGAAGTTATCCAGATCGATGAACAGAATGGCACTGTGCGCCTCATCCCTTTGATTCATGGCGATCAGATGCTGCAATCTATCCATCAGCAAACGGCGATTCGGTAAATGGGTCAGTGGGTCATAAAAGGCTAAATTCAGGATTTCATCTTCGTAGCCTTTGTGACGACTGATGTCAGTGAAAGATCCTATGTAGTTACTGATATGCCCGCTCTCATTGACAATCGCAGTTAAGGTTATGAGCTGCGGATAGACTTCTTGATTTTTTTTCTCAGACCACAATTCGCCTTGCCAAAAGCGATGTTGATCAAGTGCTTGATAAATGCCAGCAAAGAAGTCAGCATCTTGTTGTTGGCTGATATGACGTGGTAAGGGTTTGCCTATTAATTCCTCTGAAGAAAAGCCAGTGATGCGGGAATAAGCCTGATTGATACGTAAAACATTCCATTGATTATCCGCGACAAAAATACCTTCTTGAGATTCGAAGGTAATCGCAGCGACGCGTAAATCTTGTTCCGCGCTTTTTCTATCAGTGATGTCGCTAACGAAGCAATGCCATAAGGTACTGCCTTCGGGTTCTAACTCGGGTAAGGCATCGAGATACAGCCAGCGCACCGTGCCATTGAGTTTATGGTAGCGAAATTCCATTTGGTAAGGAATTAAGTGTTCGGTCGCGTATTCATGTTTTTGTAAAAAACGCTTTTTATCCGCGGTATCGATACGTTTCACCATCGGTGAAGCATTGTGGCGTATGTCTTTGGCCTTCATTTCAAACATCGATTCTATCGCGTCACTGACATACAGCACGCTGGTGCTGCGGTCAGGTTGAATCCGGTATTGCATAATTAAACCGGGCAAGCGCGAGGCAACTTTACTAATCCGTTCAAAGGCATCGCGTAATTCATTGGTTGCAGCAAGCCGTTCTGCTTGTAACGCAGTGATCAATAAAGCGGTGATGGAGAGCGTCGCCATATAGAGCCATAGCACGATAGAGCTTTCGGATGGCTCCAGCGACTTGAATGGGCCTATGCCTTGGTAGGTCGCAATTACTGCGATCGTCGATGAGGCCAGTACGGTCACGGAAGTAAATAATTGTCCCAGTCGTAAAGCTGCCCAGATCATCACGGCCATGGCGACAAAGGTCAGATGTAGCAGGCTTTGTTTAGAGAAAAAAATCAACCAATGTGCAGCAATAAAAAGTCCAATAAAGGCGAGATTTTCCTGTACGGTTTGTTTCAGCTTTTTACCTGGTTGGGTCAGTGCCAGCAAAAATGGAGCCGCTAAAAACAGGCCAACTGTGTCCCCAGCCCACCAACTAAGCCAGGCAAATAACGGGCTGGGAATGATGCCTGCCTGCCACAGACTCAAGCTGCCCATGGTGGCAGAAATACACATGCCCACCGCACTCGCCAGACAGAAACGTATCACATCTTCGCGGTGCAAAAAACTCATAGAGAAATTCTTGTTGCGTAAATAGATTGCGACGCAGAGTGGCGCTGAAGTATTACCAATGCCGATTAAGAATGAAGTAAAAACCGGCGCGCCGGTAGATACGTTGAGTAAGACCGATGCCAAAAAAATAGCAGGCGCCATACCCAAACCTGCTCTGACTAATGCCGCCAGTGCTATCCCAGTGGGTAGCCAGATTAAGGTGACATTGGGTGGGATGAAGGGATAACTTAGCCCTAGCTTGCCCGCCACAAAATAGGCGACAAATGTCAATAGCAGGCGCATAGCGAGACGCCGGCGGCTGGGATTGTCATAAAAGAGAAAGCTGCGAGACTCTGACATACTCAACAATAATTCCACACAAAGCAATTCTTCTATTATGCGCGAAACCATCTTGAAAAACATTCTCTGTGGCAAATTTCACAGGGAAATGCGCACAATTTTGCCTAAGCTCAATTATTTTAATGCTATGAGTTTGTCTTCAGTTGGTCGCCTGCTTGTGGATGTCGTCTCTTGCCCAGCACGACTTGAAGCGATTCAACTGAGTAAATGCCGTACTTGGCGTTTAGGAGCCTTGCTGGTCTGGGGGGAAATGTTGCCTGGTTTATTGTCGAGTGCAGCATGCACTTGTGCCAATACTTCCGGGCTTTGCTTGTGCTTCGCATCGCCAGCGTAGTCTTTACCTATCATGGTCTGCGCCGCCTGCAAATCCATGCCACGCTCTTGGCATAACCATTTGGTGACCAAATTGGCCAATCGATCCAGAGCGATTTTATGGGTGGCATCGGTTTGTGCATATATCCAGTCCGATAAATCCATAAAGTTTTCAAATGCTCGGGTACCGAGTATCACAGGCAAGGTATGCGTGAAGCGCCCCGAGTTGGCGATCAAGTCCCAGTAGCGGGCAAAACGTATCAACCTCTGCATCGCGGCAAATGGAACATCTTTATTCGCCAAAATAGTGTAGGGCGGATAAGGATCAAAACGCATGCCAAAATCTTCGGTGTGACGAATAATAGGCGTGCCACGCAAACGTTTTAAGATGCCAAATTGAATCTCATGCGGCCCTAAGGCGTGCAATTGATTAAAGCCTTGCGCAAAACTATCCACGGTCTCGCCAGGTAAGCCCGCGATCAGATCGACGTGCAAATGCGCCTGTGAATGTTGCATCAGCCAGAGAATGTTTTCAGCTGCTTTGACATTATTTTGTTTGCGGCTGATACGTGCTTGGACTTCAGGGTTAAAACTCTGTATGCCAATTTCAAATTGTAGCGTTCCGGCGGGGAATTTTTGTATGCCTTCTTTCAACGCATCAGGTAAATGATCGGGCACTACCTCAAAATGGGCGAACACCGGATCGTCTGGATTCGCTGCCAGTTTGTCGAGGAAGAATTGCATAATCTTCAGACTGGTTTTGATGTTCAAATTAAAGGTACGATCAACGAATTTAAATAGCCGCGCGCCGCGCGCATGCAGGTCTTCCATTTCTTCCAGAAAACGATCTATGTCAAAAGGCCAGGCGGTTTTATCTAAAGCGGATAAACAAAATTCACATTTGAACGGGCAGCCACGTGAGGCTTCCACATACAAAGTACGATGCTTAATGTCTTGATCGCTATAGTATTCGTAAGGCAGGCGCAGTTCATCCAAGTTGGCTTGTACACCGGCATGAATTTTCATCAGTGGTTTGGGACCATACAATATCTGCTGGCACAAAGCGGGAAAACTGACATCGCCCCACCCCGTGATGACATAGTCTGCCATGCCGACAATCGCTTGTTCTTGGGATTCGTAAGACACTTCGGGACCACCCAAGACGATGATAATTTCCGGTGCAACGCGTTTGATCAGCGCCACTAAGCGCGAGGTTTCTTCCACATTCCAGATATACACGCCAAAACCTATGATGAGTTTTTCATCGCTAGCTTGCCAAGACAATAAGCGCTCTAACAAGTCAGTGGTTTTGGCACCGATTACAAATTCCTGCAAATGGGTTTGCTCCTGCAATGCCCCCATATTGGCGTAAAGATAACGCAATCCTAAGGATGCATGGGCATAGCGGGCATTCAGGGTGGACAGCAGGATGGTCATAGCAACAAGAGCAGCGGGCGGGAAAGCCTCTATTGTACGCTGGACTGTCTGGTTCATGCCAAAAGGGCTGATGAAGCGTGGGATGTTACAGAAGCAATTAACTTTCGCAATCTGATTTTGTAGCTTTGTCCCTGCCTTTTTGCATTTCGTCGCAAGCCGCTCGCACTGCCAAAAGCAAATCTCTATAGTTCAACCATCGACAAACGTCGACGAGTTCAAAAAACACAGAACTGAATTCAACTGAACTTAATTTAACTTAACTAGGAAGAACAAAATGAAAACCTCTCTCTCTACAAAAACTTTTCTTGTAATCGCTTCTTTAGCTGCAGTCATCAGTGCAGCAACCGCGTTTCAAGGTAAGGCTGCTAATCAGCAAAATGCAGGCAATAAAGTGGCGGCACAAAAAATGCAAAAAGTGGTCGTCAGCGCAAAACGTATGAGTGCCGAAGAAAAATTATCGTTTGACTTGCAAAACAGCGCCATGCAAACCGTCGTGATCAGTGCCAAACGTTTGACAGAAGAACAGAAATTAGCCATCGATGCACAAGAGCGCGCTCAGCAAACTGGTTCAGCAAAAGCGATGCGCGCTACTAAAGGCTAATCGTATGAAACAATTATTTAATCCAAGTGTGAAGTAGGGCGCAAATTCATCCACGAATGTGATTGCCAGTGTGGTGGCAAACTACTTCACCCCTTGTTCGCTTATAAATCAAAGTCTTTTTTTGCACTAAGCTATTGAGAAGTTTTTGATTTGTATTCGAATAAAGCAAAAAAATCTGAAATCAAAAATGGATCAGATTATTAAGCCTCTAATTCAGCACCATAGATGCGGTGGCGCCCCTGCTCTTTGGCTTTGTACAGTTGGGTGTCGGCCAAGCTAATCAGCGTCATTGCGCTGCCATGAATATTGGCAGGTTTGCAGCCTACGCCGAGACTGACCGTGACATACGGGGCAACCGATGACTCCGCATGTTCAATTTGCAGACCTTTGATCTCATGTCGTATCGCTTCTGCTAACAGCATCGCACCGTTATAGTCGGTATCTGGTAACAGGCAAACAAATTCTTCCCCACCATAACGTGCAACGTGATCGCCTGCACGCATCAAACTATTTTTTAAAGTGCTGGCGACACGCCGCAAACAATCATCACCGGCCTGGTGTCCGTAGTGATCGTTATAACGTTTGAAAAAATCTACGTCCAGCATGACCAGACTCAGTGCGGTCTGATTGCGAATGGCGCGACCCATCTCAGCATTGACACGCTCATCGAAGAAACGCCGGTTATGCACGCCGGTCAAGCCATCCAGATAGGCCCAGCTGCGTAGTAAGTCAGATTGTGCTTTCAGCATCAGATGGGTCTTGACCCTGGCCTTAACGATGCGGGGATTGATAGGCTTAGAAATAAAATCGACTGCACCGCAGTCAAAGCCCATTTCTTCTGCAGATTCATCAGTTTGTGCGGTAATAAAAATCACCGGAATGTCACGCGTGACGGCATCATCTTTCAGACGCTGACAGACTTGATAACCATCAATATCAGGCATGATCAAATCGAGTAATACCAGATCAGGTTGGCGCGCAGCACAGAGTGCCAAAGCTTGCGCGCCACTGGTTGCCATGAACACTTGATAATCGTTAGATAAAATCTGATACAAAATTTGAATATTGGCTGGTTGATCATCAACCACTAAAAGGCGCGGCCTGGTCTGCGCAGGGAACAGTGCATCATGGGTCGCAGCAGATGAAATGATATGGTTAGCCATTTGTGTTTCGCTTTTGAATCACTTTTGAGTCACATCGTCTAATAAAGCCATGCATAGTTCCTGCGCCAGCATAAAGTCCAGTGCGCTGATCGCCGTTGCCAGAGGTACTAGCTTATCATGTAAATCCGCGCCGAAACGATTTTGTAACTGTATGATAGATTCGGTTGCTGCCATATCGGCATTCTCTAGCTGCTCAGCTAAATTGAGCAGGCTACGGCGAAATAAAACAGGATCAAATAGTTGCGTGGCATCGGGCTCTGGCGGTGCGGGTTCAGAAGCTAAATGCGGGACCAAGGCGGACAAATTTTGCGCCAGTGATTCAAAAATTTGACAGGCATCGCTGATCAATTGCTCAAATGCTGATGGCATTAAATCGCCATTCATAGACTTCTCTATCGCTGCTAAAGCAGCCGCATGAGAATTCGCCCCCAAAGTTGCGGTCAAGCCTTTGATGGTATGTAGTTGGCGTAACACGGCCTTGTTATCGACGGCCGCCGCATCGCGCAATTGTTGAGGTGCGGCTTGCAGATCGTTCAGGAACATGGTGAGCATACGCAAGTAAAGCGCCTGTTTTCCTCCCAAGCGATTGAGCGCGGGCACGATATCGATGTCCAAAGATGAAGCCATCTCGATCAGGCTGTCATCCGGTGGATTCGATTGATCGACATGATGCTCAAGGAAAGCGGTTGATTGTTTCGTGTATCGAAGTATTACCTGAACCAGATTGTGCAAATCAAATGGTTTTCCTATGTGATCATTTAAGCCCGCTGCCAGGCACGCCGCTTTATCTGTGGCCATCACATTGGCCGACATAGCGATTATCGGTAATTGTTTACGACCAAGTTCATTACGTATTTTTTTGGTCGCGGTGTATCCATCCATGACTGGCATCTGCAAATCCATCAGCACAATATCAAATGGAATTCTTTCGGTGGAAATGAACTCAATCGCTTCCAATCCATGATTGGCTATCTGCACACGAGCCCCTTCGGCTTGCAATAACTCACACGCCACTTGCTGATTATTGATATTGTCCTCGACCAGTAAGATGCGCAGATTATGTAGGCTGCTGAGGCTCGGCGGTGCGGATTTTTTTTCATCGGATTGAACTACTGGCGTTGCGGCAATTTTGTTGCTCAGGTTCGCTAACAGTTTTTGCTTGGTCAAGGGCTTATTCAGTACAGCGTCAAATAATAATTGTTCTTTGGGCGCGACTTTTTGTAGCAGGTCGCGCTCATTTTCACGCATCAACAGGAATAAGGATTGACCAGTCTGGTCGGCCAGGCCGCGCATGGTCCAAATATAGCCCCAACCGTCGACTTCGACGATGTCCCAGTCGATCAAGATGGCCTGATGCACTACTTTACTGGTTTGCATCGTTAATAAGGCCGCCATACTACTGTCGACAAATTCGGCATCGAAGTTGAGCTCTCTACAGGCCACTTTAATGTTTTCTCGTACGAAAATATTCGCCTCGACAATTAACAGGCGCGCCGACAATTGATCGGGAAGCGCTTGTTCAGTGTTCAACGCTAATGAAGAAGCGACTGGCAACTGGACATCAAAATAGAAACATGCCCCCTTGCCCAATTCGCTCTCTAAGGCTAGCGAGCCGCCCATCATAGAGACCAGCCCCTGACTGATGGCTATGCCTAAACCTGAGCCGCCAAAGCGGCGCGTGGTGGAGGTCTCTGCTTGAGTAAATCCCGTAAAAATTTTCTCGTGGTTTTCAGGTGCAATGCCTATTCCCGTATCTTTCACTGAGAAATGCAGATCCACTGTTTGCGCGTCTTGGCGCACCGCTGAAATAGCGATAATCACTTGTCCTTGTTCGGTAAACTTCACCGCATTACTACCGAGATTGGTCAGGATTTGGCGCAATCGCAAGGCATCTCCTACCAGATATTTGGGAATATTTCTGTCTATATCAAACAGAATATCGACAGGCTTACTACCCACTGTGATCGCTAACAAATCCGATAATTCGCCGAGTAGTTGATCGAGCTGGAAAGGGTGAGGATCCAGGCTCATTTTGCCGGCTTCGACTTTGGAAATATCTAAGATGTCGTTGAGCAAATTGAGTAGCGAGCGAGCCGCACCCTCAGTTTTGGCTGCGTAGTCATTTTGTTGCGGCGATAGCGGGGTTTTTCTGAGCAAACTTAACATGCCCAAAATGGCGTTCATAGGCGTGCGGATTTCATGGCTCATATTGGCTAAAAATGCGGATTTCGCCTGATTCGCATCATCTGCCGCTTGCTTGGCTTTACGCAATGCTTCCTCGGCATGGTATTGCAGCGTGATATCGCGATTAATCCCCGTGACCAGAATATGATCGCCATCACGCTCTACCCCACCTGCGGCCTGGATATATCGTATCCCGTGGGTCTTACTTAATATCCGGAAAATCGGCGCGTAGGGTGCGTTGCTTTCTACCGTGGCACGTAGTCTTGCTTCGGTATCGGCAATATCATCTGGGTGCACTTTAGATCGCCAGAAATCATAAGTTATTGGACCAGTCCTAAATTCTGCAGGAACTTCATAGATTTCGTACATACGCTCATTGAAAATAATTTCATTCGTACTGACATCCCAGCTCCATATTCCCAATTCGGCCACCTCGGCTGCTTTGGTGAGCTGATCTCTGACAGTGAGTAGTAATTTGGTGCTGTGCTGTAATTCGGTCTCGGCCTTTTTTCGCTCCGTAATATCCATTTGCGTACCAGATACCCATTCTGGTTTACCGGTCGAAGTGAAAGAGGATACTCGCCCCCGGGTTAGCACCCATATCCAGTTACCATTTTTATGGAGTAGCCTGGTTTCGCACTCGTAATACGGCAGATCATGGTCGAAGTGACGCAGCATCAACACTTTGGCTTTTGCCAGATCTTCCGGATGGGTCAGTGCATTCCAGGTTTCCACGGTAATTGGTGTAAGTTCATTGAGCTCATAGCCAATCTGATCTGCCCACCGTTCGTTTAAGCGCATTTCACCTGTTTCTACATTCCATTCCCAGGTGCCGACGTTGGTACCTTCAATAATATGCGCCAGGGCGCTGCGCTGACTGGCCAGCCGGCTAGCCGCTTTTTTGCTGGCGGTGATATCGGTGCGGATGGAAATGTATTTTTCTATCTCCCCCTGTGCGTTTTTGAATGGCGCGATGAAGGTATCAACCCAATACAAAGAACCGTTCTTAGCGCGATTACAGACCTCGCCACGCCACGGTGTACCAGTGGAAATAGTGCGCCACATGGTCGACAAGAAATCGGGCGATTGTATGCCCGTGGCAACGATACGATGATTGCCTTCTAAAATTTCTTCCTTGCTATAACCACTAATGCGGCAATAGGCCTGATTCACCTCGATGATACGTCCGACCTTGTCTGCAATCGAGACAATGGCATGCATGTTCAAGGTGCTGAGCAGCGCATCGCTATCGCGTAGCGCTGCCTGTAATTGTTGTGCTGCTTTTTTTTCTTCTGTGATATCGGTGCGGATAGCGATGTATTTTTCTATGATGCCCTGATTATTTTTAAACGGGGCAACAAAGGTGTTGACCCAAAATAGCGAACCATCTTTCGCCTGATTACACACATCGCCGCGCCAAGGGGTGCCGTTAGAAATGCTATGCCACATATCAGTCCAGAATTGACTGGATTGTTCGCGCGAGCGTATCAGTCTGTGGGTTTGCCCTATCAATTCATGACGTTGGTAGCCGGAGATGCGGCAGAACGCTTCATTCACGTCGATAATACAACCCGCCGCATCGGTCACAGAAACGATAGCGTGCATATTCAAGGTGCTGAGCAGAGCCTCGTTGTCTCGCAAGGCGATATCGAGCTTTTGTTGGGTCTGGTCACCCCAGGTCAGCTCTATTCGTAGCAAGGCCGCGAGGAGGCTGCATATGATGCTGGCGGCGATGAAAAAGAGAATAGGAATGGTGCGATTCATTCCTGCTTCAAATTGAGCCGTACTGCGTATATTTAGTTTGAACCCGTGTCTATGTAATTCAATTTCACGTTGACTCTCAAACATCGCAATATGCTCGTCTGCCGCGGGCGCATCACTTTTAAATGCCTTGTATCCAACAATATTGCCATCCGGATCAGGCAAAATATTTTGCAGTTCAAATTGCAGATTGCCGTTTTCTACATCGCGCATTTTTGCCAATAGATCGGGTAATACGACCGGCGCATAAACCAGTCCAAAAATGGCCGCCTGACGCGCTGCTGGGCTATCGCTTGCGAGCTCTTTTTTGAACACCGGCACAAACAGTAGAATACTGGCTCTTTTTTCTGTTTTTGGTGGCGCGTAGATTAAGGGACTAATCGAAGGCAGACCTGAATTGACTGCCTCTTCAATGGCCAATCGGCGCCTTGCGTCAGAGCTGAAGTCGGTACCCGGAACAAAATGGCTGTTAAATGGGGAAACAAAATACTTCGCGATATAACGCGATGCATTGCGTGGCCCCTGAAATTCTTGCAGACTGAACTGCGCGCCCAGTTCGATTTTCTGCTGTTCTATGTAGCCAGCCAGATCTTCCTGCGAAACTTTTTCTATGAAGCCAAAGCCGCGTACACCAGGAAACTCCAGTGGCAAGTTACGGGTTCGGATAGCCGATTCAAATTGGGCAGCACTGAGGTTTTGTCTGATCCCAAACAAACTTTTCGCGCCATTTAATCCAAAAATAGGATTGCTGAATCGTTGTTGAATTTCCGCCGTAATGCGATCTGCCTTATTTTGGAATTCTGTTTCTAGCTTATTCTTAAGCGTATTATTGAGCCACCAAGTGCCGGCCGCAGTGATACACATACCCAGAATGAAAATGGCGGTGGGTAGTGATTGTGGAAAGAGCCACTGTCTGTTGCGCCAAAAATTTTTCACAAAGCCATCCATGAAGTCTGCTGCAATTGATGCCCACTTTGCCCATACTGTCCTGATTGGCTCATACCAGTGGTCAACCAATTCGTAAATTGGCGAGCCTTGGCGGCGTGGCGTAAATGGCAATTCAGCCTCAAGCTACTGGCGTAAAGTAATGAGCTGCTGCCTACTGAAATCGATTCAAGACGTCCTAGTATCATGGTGTTTTTACATTGCCGTCAATTAAATATTTCTTTGGGGAAGCGTCGATTTGCGCCAAAATGCAACATATATAGGGAATAATTTACAAATTATTGGAAACACCACTTTCTTTAAAGATGAAAATGAAAAAAAAGTATGACATTTACGGCCTAGGTGCGGCTTTGGTTGATACCGAAATTACTTTGCTCGATACGGATTTGCAAAATATGAAGGTCGATAAGGGCGTTATGACACTGGTTGATGAAGCGCGCCAGCAAGAATTGATCGCTGCATTGGAGCACCACCTGGTCGCATCAAAGCGTGCTAGTGGCGGCTCGGCGGCTAATACAATTATCGCGGCCAGTTATTTTGGTTGTCAGAATTTTTACTCTTGCAAAGTCGCTGCGGATGAAAATGGCGCATTTTATTTAAATGATATGAAAGCGGCTGGCGTCACCACGCCTTCACACTTCACGCCACCACCGGGGACTACCGGCAAATGTCTGGTCATGATTACCCCTGATGCAGAGCGCACGATGAATACTTATCTTGGTATGAGTGAGCTGTTATCGGTTAATGAAATTGACTTTGCGGTGGTGCCGGATGCGCACTATGTTTATATCGAAGGTTATCTGGTGACCTCGGTGACGGGCAGAGAGGCCGCGATTCGCTTACGTGAACATGCGCAACAGCAGGGAACAAAAATTGCGCTGAGTTTGTCTGATCCGGCGATGGTACAATTTTTCCGCGATGGTCTGTTGGAAATGATAGGCGACCAAGTGGATTTGATCTTCTGTAATCGCGATGAGGCACTGGGATTTATTCAGACCGATGATTTTGAATCGGCATGTAAGGGCTTGCAACAATACGCAAAACAATTTGCGATCACCTGTGGTGCAGATGGTGCGTATGTGTTTGATGGCGAACAATTGATACAGGTGCCTGCACCTAAGGTCGCTCCGATAGACACGAATGGCGCAGGTGATATGTTTGCCGGTGCTTTTCTGTTTGCTCTCACGCAAGGGGAGTCTTTCGCAAAGGCAGCCGCCTTTGCCAATTTAGCGGCTGCGAAAGTGGTGACACAGTATGGTCCACGATTGCAGGCAGCCCAACATCAGGCTTTGAAGCAGAGTTTTTTTGAAGCTGGATGATTATTGAGGGATAAATTCATCGCCTTTGCTTGCCCCTGGGACACCCCAAAAAACCAGAGAGGGCAGGGCGGTAGCGCTGTTTAGTGCAGATCATCTCCTGATAGTTGCAACTTCGTTTACAGAGTAAATCACCAACTCATGTTCGCATCATTTTCTAATCGAATGACAGGTTATTTCGCAGCGGTGCTAGTGGCATCGCTGGGGATACTGTTTGTTCTTTGGTATTTTGGTTTAGGTGCGCTGGGTTTGGTGGGAGCCAGTCAGCAAAGGCTAGACGCGGTGATGCAAATGCTGAGTGTCAAAGTGGATTTGCAGCGCGATATGATCGCACGTGAATTACAAGAAGCCAGTGGCGACGCCTTGTTGTTAGCAGAAAGTGCAGAATTGCAGCAATCTCTGCAGCAGACATTAAAACAGCCGGCCACTGCTTTATCGCACACCATGCTGACTTTACTAAAACGTCAGGAACGTGCCTACCCGCGACGTTTTACTCGCTTAATGCTGATCGATCCCGAGCATGCTGTGATCCTCGCCAGCAGTGAGGAGACAGAAGCGCAAACCGCGCTGTTTGATTCCAGCTTTACCGCACAGTCAAGCGATGCGATGACATCACGTCGTGTTACGAGTTGGATGCGACCAGATGGTAGCCGTGAATTACTGGTAGTCAGGGAAATTGATTTGCCCCCGGCAGTGCGCCAGCGTGATTTCAATAGAAGCACCGCGTCCGATGCTGGGAAAGTTTTATTGCCGGCTAAGGTGTGGCTGGTTGCGGTACTCAATTGGCAGCAAATGTTAAGCGCTGATATTGCAGTCGCAACCGGTTTACATCATCAAAGCGACAGCACCTTGTTATTTGATGACAAGGCCAATTTACTGATGCGTTTTCCTGCGCAAAAGATCGATCGAAATCAGCTCGATAATGTGGCGCCCGGCAGTGGGCTGGAGCAGGTCTTATTACAGACCAATAGTGTTGGTGAAGAATTTATTGTGGTGTACCGCCAGTTGCGATTGGGGACGCAACAAACCTGGAATATGGTACATAGCGTGCGCAAAGAGGAAGTTCTATCTGGCATGCCAGAAGGTTTGAATTTTCTGTTATTCGCAGGTGGTTTGATCACTTTGCTCGCTCTCAGTTTGATTTATCTGGCTTCACGTCGATTGACCCGTCCCTTGGGTTTTTTGGCCGATGTTGCCAATAAACTCGGACATGGAGAACTGCAGGTAAGGGTTCCTGCAAGCGTCTCTGAATCACGCGAAATCCGCGTTTTGTCTGAAGCATTTAATGGTATGGCAGATGCGGTACAAAATGCACAGGAATTATTGGAAGCTCAGGTCGCGCATCGCAGTCAGGCGCTGGCTTGGTCGGAGGCGCGCCACTTAACTCTGTTTAATGCGACCGCCAGTGCCGTCATGGTGATGGATGCAGATCGCATGATAGATTGCAATCCCGCAGCGATCACTCTGTTTGGAGCGCAGGACAAAGAGGATTTACTGCAATGTAAGCCATCAGATCTGTCACCCACTTTCCAAAAAAATGGTATCAGCTCCGGCAGCTTGGCGCGTGAATACATTTTCCTGGCACGCGATCAGGGCCAACATAGTTTTGAATGGATACATCGACGTCTGGATAATGGCGATTGCTTTGATGCTGAGGTTTTGTTAAATCGGGTTGAGTTGGATGGTCAAACGGTGATACAGGCCAGCGTGCGGGATATCTCGGCACGCAAACGGGTAGAGGATGCCTTGCATGCCAGTGAAGAACGACACCGGACTTTGGTCGAGTGGTCACCCGAGGGTATTAACGTCCATCGCAAATCGCGCTTGATCTATGTCAATGCTTCTGCCATACGGATGTTGGGGGCAGATTCCGCTGATCAATTAATAGGTCGGCCGATACGCGAAATTATGCATCCCGATCATCATCATTTGATACATAACCGGATTAAATCTATCAACGAGGTCGGCGGACGTGATCAGAATTTCGAGATGAAATTCATCAAAATTGATGGTAGCGTGATTGATGTGATGGGCCAGGGTGCTCTGATCGATTTTGACGGTGCGCCTTCTGTTTATGTGGCGTGGCACGATATTACGGCGTCCAAACGTCATGCCGAGTCGCAAAGGATAGCTGCGACCGCTTTTGAGTCGCAAGAAGGCATGTTTGTGACCGACGCCGCCTGGAATATTTTGCGCACGAATCAATCCTTTAATCAAATTACGGGCTTCACCGCAGATGATGTGGTCGGCGCGCCGCCGCATTTTTTCGATAAGCAATTTAATAATGAAATCGCTTATGCCGCTATGCAGAGCAGTATTCGTGAGCGCGGCTCCTGGCAAGGTGAGGTGTTAGATCAGCGCAAAAATGGTGACATGTTTCCGGCCTGGATTAATATTTCCAGCGTGACCGATGAGCAAGGTGTTATTACCCATTATGTAGGTACTTTTAATGACATCACTTTACGCAAGTCGGCCGAGGATGAGATTCGTAATCTGGCATTTTATGACCCTCTGACGCAACTACCAAATCGTCGTTTGCTGATGGATAGATTGGAACAAGCCTTAGCCTCAAGTAACCGACACCAGCGCAAAGGTGCGCTACTGTTTATTGATTTAGATAATTTCAAAACTTTGAACGATACCTTGGGACATGATCAGGGTGATCGACTGTTGCAGCAAGTTGCGCAGCGTTTGAGTAGCTGTACTCGTGAAGGCGATACCGTGGCTCGTTTGGGAGGTGATGAGTTCGTCGTCATGTTGGAGAATCTGGATGAGTATTCTTTTGATGCTGCGAATCATGCAGAGACCGTCGCCATCAAAATTCTTTCTGAATTAAATCAAACCTATTGGTTGGGCGTGAATGAACATCACAGCTCACCGAGTATCGGCATTACCTTATTTGGCGAGAAAGCAGAAACCATTTCTGAACCACTGAAACGCGCCGATCTCGCCATGTATCAAGCCAAAGCGGCGGGACGCAATACCATACGATTCTTCGACCCTAAGATGCAGGCCATGGTGACGCAGCGTGCAGAGTTGGAAGAAGATTTGCGCGATGCGATGCTGAACGATCAGTTTGAATTGTATTACCAGGCACAGTTTAATGATGAAGGACGTTTATTTGCCGCCGAAGTTTTGATCCGTTGGCATCATCCTACTCGTGGCATGATTTCGCCCGCTGAATTTATTCCAATTGCCGAAGACACGGGTTTGATTGCCATTCTTGGCTACTGGGTGCTGAACACAGCAACAAATCAATTGGCACGTTGGGCGAGTCAGCCAGAATTTGCTGATCTGACGATTGCAGTCAATGTCAGCCCTAGTCAATTTCACCAGAAAAATTTTGTCGATCAGGTGGAAGATGTGCTGGAACTGACTGGCGCTAATCCACGTCGCTTGAAGCTAGAGCTGACCGAAGGATTTTCTATTTCGAACATCGAAGACGTGATAGAAAGAATGTCGCAATTGAAAAAAAGAGGTGTGAGTTTTTCTCTCGATGATTTTGGTACTGGCTATTCATCCTTGTCCTACTTGAAGCGTCTACCTTTGGATCAATTGAAAATTGACCAAAGTTTTGTACGCGATATTTTGATCGATCCGAATGATGCCGCCATTTCAAAAATGGTGATTGTGCTGGCGGAAAGTTTGGGACTAAGTGTGGTGGCTGAAGGCGTAGAAACCTTGGCGCAAAAAGCCTTTTTACAAGAACAAGGATGCCGTGCTTATCAAGGCTATCTGTACAGCAAACCACTGCCGCTGGCGCAATTCGAAGTGTTCGCACGGCAAGCTTATCAGGCACTTTAAAATTAATTTTAGCGCAAGGTATTTTGTTAATGTTTGTGGCGCAATTTTGCTTAATTGACGGCGCTCATTAATTCTTTGTTACCACGCCATTTACACATCTGATTAAATCCGCCGTTCGTGCGGAACTTATTCCCTCTTGTTTTAGTCCTAATCGTCTAGTAACAATTCGTTCCAAGTAAAATCAATTGGCATCCAAGCGTCGTCGTCTCCAAGAAGAGAATCGATGGCGGGACTGCGATGACACTTGGTAAGAAGACTTTAACCCGGATCCTAATGGAAATCTGGGTTTAACCGATAATTCAGGAGACAAAATGCAAAGACGTGATTTTCTTCAATTTGGTGGCGCTGCACTAGGTGGTTTATTGATGCCTGCATTTGCCAGGGCAATTGAGGTCGATGAATTATTAAAACCCGTGTCCAACCAATTTCGTAAAAGCTTGGCTGATGTGGCCTTGAATGCGGCGACCAGTGCCGGTGCCAGTTATTGCGACGTGCGTATAGGACGCTATCTCAACCAATTCATTTCTACCCGTGACTTAAACGTAGAAAACGTCGCCAACACCGAATCAGCCGGTGTTGGTATCCGCGTTGTCGCCAATGGCGCATACGGCTTTGCTGCCACCAATGATATGTCGCCAGACAGTGTTGCCGCTGCGGCACGTCAAGCAGTGGCGATTGCAAAAGCGAATAGCAAATTACAAACGGCACCTTTGCAGTTGGCCGCGGTGAAAGGCGTGGGCGAAGTGAGTTGGGCAACGCCGATTAAAAAAGACTGGCGTATGGTACCGATTCAAGAAAAAGTTGATCTCTTGATCGCTGCCAATAAGGCCGGTATGGAAGGCGGCGCTAACTTCATGCAATCAGTGATGTTCCAAGTGAATCAACAAAAATATTTCGCCTCCACCGATGGCTCCTACATAGATCAAGATGTACATCGTCTGTGGATGCCGATGACAGCGACTGCGGTCGATCAAAAGACCAATAAATTCCGTTCGCGTCAGGGATTGTCTGCGCCAGTCGGTATGGGTTATGAGTATTTAGATGCACGCCCAGAGGACAAGATCAAAGCGGCTGGTGGCGTTGCAACGCTGTACAAAAATTCCTACGATCTGATCGCTGATGCACGCGCTTGCGGTGCCAGTGCTAAACAGAAATTGACAGCGAAATCGGTGGTTCCAGGTAAATATGATCTGGTACTGAGCCCAGAACATATGTGGTTGACCATCCACGAGTCAGTCGGCCATCCAACCGAATTAGATCGCGTACTTGGTTACGAAGCGAACTTCGCCGGTACCAGTTTTGCGACTATCGATAAATGGGAAAGCAAGAAATTCAAATACGGTTCCAATAACGTCAATATCATCGCCGAGAAAACCACACCGGGCTCACTTGGTGGCGTCGGTTACGACGATGAAGGCGTGAAGACTAAACGTTGGGACATTATCAAAGACGGTATCTTGGTCAACTACCAAGCCACCCGTGATCAGGTGCATATGCTCGGTCAAACGGAATCGCATGGTTGTTCTTATGCCGATAACTGGAGCAGTGTGCAATTCCAGCGTATGCCAAATATCTCCTTAGAAGCAGGCAAAAAACGCCTGACGCCGGATGAAATGGTTAAGGATGTTAAGAAAGGGATTTACATCATCGGTGATGGTTCCTTCTCTATCGACCAGCAACGTTATAACTTCCAGTTCGGCGGTCAGATGTTCTTTGAAATCAAGAACGGTAAGATCGGTGAGCAATTAGAAGATGTAGCCTATCAATCGAATACACAAGAGTTCTGGAATGCCTGCAGCGCCACTTGTGATGAGCGCGATTGGCGCATGGGCGGCTCTTTCTTTGATGGTAAAGGTCAGCCATCGCAATCGAGTGCGGTATCGCACGGTTCTAGTACCACGCGCTTCAATGGTATTAATGTGATCAACACTGCTCGCAAAATTGCTTAAGGAGGGCTTGATCATGAAATTACTGAGTCAACAAGAAGCGCAAGCGATTTGCAATAAAGTCTTGAGCTTGTCCAAAGCGGATGAATGCAATGTGCAATTGGGCGGTGTCAATACCGGAAATATTCGTTTTGCGCGCAATGCGGTATCCACCTCGGGTGCAGTCAGTGACACCCAATTGGTGGTGGCCGTTGCTTATGGCAAAAAACAAGGGATCGCGACCATCAATGAATTTGATGAGAAATCCTTGGAAAAAGTCGTGCGCAGAGCCGAGGATCTGGCACGGTTAGCACCAGAAAACCCTGAGTTCATGCCAGCGGTCGGCAAGCAAGACTACAAAGCCTCGCCGACTTTTAGTCCTAAAACGGCAGCGATAGATCCCGATTTTCGTGCTGAATTGGCGGCTTACACGATAGAAGCTTGTCGCAAAAAAAATCTGGTAGCAGCAGGATTTTTTACCGATAACAGCAGTTTCTCCAGTATTGCTAATTCAAATGGTGTATTCGGTTATCAGCAAGAAACTGGCTTAGATTTTACCTGCACCGTGCGCACTGAAGACGGTCGCGGTTCGGGTTGGGTCAAACGTTCTATCGGCGACGCTGCACGTTTCGACGCGCGTGAAGCGGCTGATGTGGCGATAGAAAAAGCGCTACGTTCGGTCAATGCCAAAGCCTTAGAGCCAGGTCGCTACACCGTGATTTTGGAACCAGCCGCGACTTCCGATTTGATCGGTAATATGCTCGGTGGATTCGATGCACGTCAAGCCGATGAAGGCCGTAGTTTCTTATCTAAAAAAGGCGGTGGAAATCGTCTCGGCGAAAAGTTGTTCGATGAGCAAGTCAATATTTGGGCCGACCCTTGGCATCCTGAAGTCGCCGTCCTGCCTTGGGATGGTTCTATGTTGCCACGCCAACGTACTGAAGTGATTAAGAACGGTCGCGTGAATGCTTTGGAATATTCTCGTTTCTGGGCGCAAAAACAAAAGCGTGATCCGCTCGCTGGCCATGGCAATATGATCATGGCAGGCACAGATAAAAGCACGGCAGAATTGATTGCGAATACTAAGAAAGGTGTGTTGGTCACACGCACTTGGTACATCCGTATGGTCGATCCGCAATCAGTGTTATTGACGGGCTTAACGCGCGACGGCACTTTCTATATCGAGAACGGCAAGATCATGTATCCGATTAAGAATTTCCGTTTCAATGAGAGTCCGGTGACGATGTTGAACAACATCGAGGAAATCGGCAAACCTGTGGTGATCGCGGGTGACGAAGTGCCGTATCAAATGCTGATACCACCGATGAAAGTGAGAGATTTCAACTTCACTTCTTTGTCGGATGCGGTGTAGTGTCGGTTTTATCTAATCGTAATTATTAAGTCAGTTATGAAAAACAAGTCAGAAGTATGAACCGCAGAGGCGCAGAGTACGCAAAGAAACACATAGAGCATTCTCTGCGTACTCTGCGCCTCTGCGGCAAAAGCTATTGATTTGGGAGCTTTTCATCGAAGTTTACATATTTACCGCTAGTTACAGTCATTGTTCAATTTTATTCAGGAGTTGCTATGGAAAGACGTAGCTTTTTAAAGATCAGTGGCATCGCCGCCGGCAGTATGATTATCCCGGTTTATGGCAACGCAATCGCTGCCGAAGCGCTGATGAATCCAGTCGGTAATGCCGTCAAAAAATCCTTAGCAGATGCGGCAATGAGTGCTGCGACGCAGGCAGGTGCCAGCTATTGCGATGTGCGCATAGGGCGTTATGTCAATCAATTCATTACCACCCGTGATTTGCGCGTTGAAAATATCGTTAACAGTGAATCGATGGGCGTTGGTGTGCGTGTCATTGCGGGTGGTGCTTACGGCTTCGCCTCTACCAATGATTTGTCCGTCGATGCGGTGGTGAGCATGGCACGGCAAGCGGTAGCGATTGCCAAGGCCAATGCCAAGTTGCAGACCGAGCCGCTGATACTGGCACCAGTCAAAGGCGTGGGTGAAGTCGCTTGGGCTACCCCATTCACAAAAGATTGGCGCACGATTCCTGTTAAGGAAAAAGCCGATATGTTGATTGCGGCGAACAAAGCAGGTTTAGAAGCCGGCGCGAATTTTATGCAATCGAATTTATTCCAGGTGAATCAGGAAAAATACTTTGCCTCGACCGATGGTTCTTATATCGATCAAGACATACATCGCTTGTGGGCACCGATGACAGCGACTGCCGTCGATAAAGCGACTAATAAATTCCGAACTCGTGAAAGCCTTTCATCACCAGTCGGTATGGGTTTTGAATTCTTCGATGTCAATCCTAAAGATAAAGTGATGGCCGCTGGTGGCGTGGCAAGCTTGTATAAGCACTCGTTAGATGTCATTGAAGAAGCGCGTGAAGCAGGTCGTCAGGCACGTGAAAAACTCTCCGCTAAATCGGTAGAGCCAGGCAAATATGATTTGGTTTTGAGTCCAGAGCATTTATTCTTAACGATACACGAGTCAGTCGGTCACCCGACTGAGTTGGATAGAGTCCTTGGCTATGAAGCGAATTACGCGGGCACTAGCTTTGCGACGCTGGATAAATGGCGCAGCAAAAACTTTAAGTTCGGTGCGGATCGCGTCAATTTCTTCGCTGATAAAACGACACCGGGCTCGCTCGGAGCGGTTGGCTATGATGACGAAGGCGTGCCAGCAAAGCGCTGGGATATTATCAAAGACGGCGTACTGGTTAATTATCAAGCGACCCGCGATCAGGCGCACATCATTGATGAAAAAGAATCGCATGGTTGTTCCTATGCCGATAGCTGGAGCAGCGTGCAATTTCAACGCATGCCGAATGTCTCTTTAGCCGCAGGCAAAGCACCATTGACACCGGATGAGATGGTGAAAGACGTCAAGAAAGGAATCTATATCCTGGGTCGTGGTTCCTACTCTATCGATCAACAACGCTATAACTTCCAGTTTGGCGGTCAGCTCTTTTTCGAAATCAAGAACGGCAAAATTATTGGTCCGGTGGAAGACGTTGCTTACCAATCGAATACCCAGGAATTTTGGAATAGCTGCAGCGCGATTTGTGATGAACGTGATTGGCGTATGGGCGGTTCTTTCTTTGATGGTAAAGGTCAACCTAGTCAAGTCAGTGCAGTGTCACATGGTTCTTCTACTGCCCGCTTCAACGGCATTAATGTGATCAATACAGCGCGCAAAATCGCTTAAGCTAATCGCGGCAAATAAGATAAAGCAAAATAAATAAGGACGATAAGATGAAAAAGATGACTCAGGAAGAAGCAAAGCGTATTTGCGACCGTGTAATTGGTTTTTCTAAAGCAGATGAATGTCGTGTTGCTATACAGGGCACGCGTGCCGGCAATATCCGTTACGCACAAAATAGCGTGTCGACCGCAGGTTTGAATCAAGATACCCAGTTGTCAGTCAGTGTCGCCTTTGGCAAACGTCAGGGCACCGCTACTATCAATGAATTCGACGATAAGTCTTTGGAAAAAGCCGTGCGTAGAGCAGAAGATATCGCGCGTCTGGCACCTGAAAATCCAGAATTTATGCCCGCGGCATCCAAGCAAGAATTCAAAGCGACGCCAACCTACTTTGAACAAACAGCGGCAATCGATCCCGACTATCGTGCCGAGGTCGCCATGCAAAGTATCAGCTTAGCAAAGAAAAATAAACTGATTGCAGCAGGATTTTTCTTAGACACTTTGGGCTTTGAAGTGATCGCCAATTCCAATGGCGTATTTGGTTTTCAAGAATCTTCGAATCTCAGTTTTAGTTGCACTGCGCGTACCGAAGATGGCCGTGGCTCCGGCTGGGTGACCCGTACGGCAAATGATGCAAGATTGTTTGATCCGCGTGAAGCTTCTGAAGTCGCGATTGAAAAAGCCATGCGTTCGGTCGATGCTAAGGCTTTGGAGCCTGGTCGTTATACGGTGGTGTTGGAGCCAGCCGCTTCCTCAGATATTTTGAATTTCATGTTCAATGCCTTCGATGCGCGCCAGGCCGATGAAGGCCGTAGCTTCCTTTCTAAAAAAGGCGGCGGCAATCGTCTCGGCGAAAAGATGTTTGATGAACAGGTCAATATCTGGACGGATCCTTGGAATGCCGATGCCCCGGTCAGCCCTTGGGATGGCGGGTCTATGCAAGCACGGGAACGTAGCTCTATCGTTAAGAACGGTAAGATCGAGTCGCTGCAATATTCAAATTTCTGGGCGAAAAAACAAGGTGTAGCCGCCAAAGGTCGCGCTGGCAATACCATCATGGCGGGCGGCAATAAGTCCACCGAAGAACTGATTGCTTCAACCAAAAAAGGTATTTTGGTGACACGCACTTGGTATATCCGCTCGGTCGATCCACAATCCTTATTGGTAACGGGTCTAACACGTGACGGCACTTTCTATATCGAGAATGGCAAAATCAAACATCCGATTAAAAATTTCCGTTTCAATGAAAGCCCGGTCACGATGTTAAACAATATCGATGATTTGGGTAAGACGCAGGTCTTCGGTGATGGTCGTAAATCGGTGGTGCCCGCAATGAAATTGCGTGATTTCAATTTTACCTCTTTGTCTGATGCGGTTTAAAGTTTTGGAGAAGCTTAGAAACATTTGACGCAGAGGCGCAGAGGGCGCAGAGAAAACATAAGATGAGATTCGATTTTCTCTGCGTCCTCTGCGCCTCTGCGGCGAAGCTCTTTTGTAGCCCCTATAGCTATGCTCAAGCCTAAACATTTTTTTCTATAATACCTCTCCGCATGAGCAATTACGACTTCTATTTCACCCGTTTAATGTATGACTCCGGCGATTGGGATGTGGATATCCGCATGCCTAGCAATGTCTTAAATTCCTTGGTCGAATACACCACGCTACGGGTCGATACGGTAGAGCGCGTGCTAGCTTTATCCGATCCCAAAATGTTGGAAGCGCCATTTTGTTATATGGCGGGACATAAGCTGGTGCAATTAAGTCCTATAGAGCGAAAACACTTAGAACGTTACATCAAGGGTGGTGGCTTCTTATTTGTCGATGATTGCAATCACGATATTGATGGCTTGTTCGCTAAATCATTTGAAGCAGAAATCGCGAAAATATTTGGAACTAAAGCCTTAAAAAAGATTCCTAATACGCATCCGCTCTACACCAGTTTTTTTCGATTTGATGGGCCGCCCAATACCAGTGTGGAATTGAATGGATGGGGCGATGACCTGGTGCATGATTATCTAAAAGCGATAGAAATCAACGGTCGTATTCGTCTGCTCTACAGTAATAAAGATTATGGCTGTGAGTGGGATTACGATTTTAGGAACAAGCGTTTTTTAGCGGTAGATAACACCCGTTTTGCGGTGAATATTATTCAGTATGCTTTAGGAGCGTAGTATGCAGTCGAATGTGCAAGCGAGTTGGAACGAGCAAGAAATCAGCGATCTGAGCAGTAAAGTACACGCACTTACCGAAAGCATGTCGCAGGTGATTATTGGTCAAAAAGACGTGATCGAATCTTTGGTGATCTGTCTGTTAGCAGGTGGTCACGCTTTGGTTGAAGGTGTGCCTGGACTGGGCAAAACTTTGCTGGTGAAATCATTAGCACAAGCGACTGACTTGGAATTTCGCCGCGTGCAATTTACCCCGGATCTGATGCCCTCAGATATTGTTGGTACTGAGATTTTAGAAGAAGATACCACGACACGTCAGCGCGTATTTCGCTTTCAAAAAGGGCCTGTGTTCACCCAAGTTTTATTGGCTGACGAAATCAATCGCGCACCACCGAAAACGCAATCGGCTTTATTAGAAGCGATGCAGGAACGTTGTGTGACTTTCGCTGGACATACCCATCGTTTGCCCAAACCTTTCTTCGTCCTAGCCACTCAAAATCCTATCGAACAAGCCGGGACTTATCCCCTACCCGAAGCGCAGTTGGATCGCTTCTTATTGCGTATCGACGTCGGCTATCCAAGTGAAGATGAAGAAATGCTGATGGTAGAGCGCACCACGCATGCAGGCATTGCTGATGCCGTCAGTGCGATGGATGTCGATACGCTTTTGCGTTTACAAGCTCTGGTGCGTGACATCGAAGTTGGTGAACATCTAGTTCGTTACGCCACCCGTTTGATACGCGCAACACGTCCACAATTGACGCAAGTGCAAAGCGTGAAAAAACACGTAGGCTGGGGCGCTGGGCCTCGCGCTGGGCAAGCTTTGGTGTTGGCATCGAAGGCGCGCGCACTGATGCATGGTCGTCTGGCGGTAACGCGCGAAGATATGGCGGCGATGTTACTGCCGGTATTAGCGCATCGTGTTTTGCGCAATTTTGAAGCGGAGGCAGATGGTGTTGCTATCGCTGATATCTTGCTTGCTTTGCGTGAGCAGATAAAGATAGATTAAGCAAAAATGTTGGATACAGCCGCTCTATTGGCGCACAGCCAAGACCTTGATTTGATCATTCGTCATGTATTGGCGGGTCTGGGACATGGCTTGCATGCAGGACGTGAACGCGGCGCTGGCGTTGAATTTTCAGAATACCGTGCCTATGCGCCTGGCGACGAATGGCGTCGTGTTGATTGGAAATTATTAGCACGCAATGATCGCTACTATGTGCGCGAAGCCGAGCGCGATAGTCATGTTGCGATCTGGTTGTGGCTAGATGCCAGCGCGTCGATGGCGGAACCTAGCTATCAATATCCCGGCGTGACCAAATTACACTTTGCGCGTGCGATTTTGGCCTGTCTGGCAGCCGTCGCACAGCGTCAGGGTGATGCATTCGGTTTGCTAGTCGCGCAAAACGGCAGGCTACAAATCACACCTGCATCACGTGGGCCGCGACAGCTACACCGCATCATGGCGCAGCTCAATCAAACACAGGCACAAGGCGCATTGCCTGACGCTGCTATGGTGAAATCGCAGTTGCATTTCGCCCGCGCTCCGAGTTTGATATTCGCGGTCAGCGATTTCCTCGAATGGCCTTCTGCCAGTTCGGAGAACCTGATTCGTTTGCGTCAAATGCAGCACGATGTACGTGCTTTATGTTTGCTGACCCAAGCCGAACGCGATGCCAGTTTTTCGACTGAGGTCGCCTATGTTGATCCCGAACAGCCAGACAGTCTGGTGAAGATATCGGACAGCACCCGAGCCGACTACAAGTCCACGCTAGAGGCGCATTTTGCGAACGTCGCACAGCAATGCCGCCAAGTGAATATTCCTTACCTCGCCGCGTGCATAGAGCAAGACATAGGTAAAGTCTTGCGTGACTGGCTAAGATTGGCGGGGCGCGCATGAGTAGTATGTCTGCTTACTGGTGGCTATTGCTGCCATTGATTATTTTCCCGATTTTGTGGTTGCGTCAAAGACGCGAAAGTTCGTTGCGTCAGAGTTTAGCGACCGCAAAATTTTTAGCAGCAGCCAGTCCGCACATGGTGCAAGTCTGGCGTTGGCAAGCGTGGCTATTACTCATTCTGCGGTGCCTATTACTGCTGATCGCTATTGCATATCTGGCGAGTATCTTGATGCGTTGGCGCGGTGACACGGTATTGATTGCCTCCGGCAGTGATAGCGCTTGGGTAGAACAACAAATTAATGTCGGTAAAATGCAGGATGCGAAGCGCATGAGTTTTTGCGCCGATGTTGGCTCTGATCTTAACTGTGATATCCAAAGCTCACAGATTTTGTATTGGCTAGAACAACATCAAAGCTGGTGGAAAAAATCAGCAAGACTCTTGGTCTTGGGTGACGCTAGTCAGATTCGACTTAACGCACAAGCTCCCCAATTGGCACAGACCTTGGAAGCAAAAGTACGGCCCCCTTCAAATGCCAACAAGCCAGTAAAAACGAAGCCGGCAGATCGCTACATCGCCTTGCACAGCGACAGAGTAGCGGCATGGCAGCATATGTTTTCTGCGTTTGCGGTGGCGGGTATGGCTGATCAGCATTATGTCTGGCAACAAGAACCCGACGCGCGGACTGAATTAGTGATTTGGGATAGCGCGCAGGCAGTTCCGCAAAACTGGAAAACGAATTCAAAAGCCCATCTTTGGTGGCTCAGTTCAGGCGCCGGCATCGTCAATGATCAGACAAGGGAAGAGAAACATCCTGGTTTGCAGTCACTGGCCGACAATAAGCTTCAAATTAAACAGTTTAAAACGACTGAGAGCCGTTATTGGTTAATGCAGAGTGGCAGTGATTGGCCTATCAACCTGAATGATAAGCAAAACGCAAAAAAACTATTCGAAGCCTGGCAAATGATGAGTTTGAAGACGCCGGATTATCCCGCCACTTCGTTCAACCTGCCAGCGAGCAAGAACACCACTCCACTGCAGCAGCAAGAAAACACGCGTGATGTATTGCTGGTTATGCTGCTGTGTATTTTTGCCTTAGAACGGATATTGACCCATGTCAGACGTCGCTGAAGTGCGCCGTCGTGTGACGGCTAAATTATGGCGTGCTGCCAGTTTCCATAGCTTGCCAGCATGGATAGCAATACTCGCGCCTTGGATCATTTTGCACCAGCTCTGGCCGGTGCTAACCGGTGTATTTGCAGCCGTTCTCTATTTTGGGTGGACAAAAAAACGCATAGACACACATTGGATCAGTTGGAGTAACGCCCGTTTTCCTGAGTTGGAAGACAGTATGCATTTGCTGGCAAGCGATGCTGATACCGCAGCATTAAGCTCCGTCGCGCAATTGCAAAGGGCACGCCTATTACAGAAGATTGAGCACGCATTTAGCGATGCTGCTTGTCGCAGTTTGGTCAGGCAATATCTAAATTTTCCTCGAAGCGTGATGGTGATCAGTTGGCTGCTTGCGGTGGCGTGGTTTTTCTTACCAGCGCAAACGCCTGGTCTTAAAAGTAATCCTCTGGTAAGCGATATCAAGGCTAAGCAAGCCTTGCAACTGAACTCAGCATTGAGTGTGCATGTGGTACCACCGGCTTACACTAAGCTGCCTGCTTTCACCAGCGCCCCAAAAGAGATGCAGATTCCAGAGAATAGTCAGGTGCGCTGGTGCGTGACGTTGCCGTCTGGAGCCGAGAGCGCTAAAGAAGCTTTGAATATAAATTTGAGTAATGGACAAACGCTGAATTTTACTCAACATGGTGAACACCACTGTGCGGAATGGCAGGCCAGTGAAACGGTGTTCTGGAGTTGGAGCGCCGATGCAGCGAAGACCCGTGTCGTACTCAAAGTGCTGTTAGATCAGGCACCACAAATCAAAATCACGACGCCGAGCGAAATGGTTCAGGTGTTGGCGCAGGACGCAAAACAAGTTCGCATCGCATTGCGTATCACGGATGACTATCAAATTACGCAAGCCAGCATGCACATGACTTTAGCCCGTGGTAGCGGCGAGAATATTCGTTTCAGCGATAAGGAGATGCCAGTCCCGCAGAGCAAAGACAGTAAGCTGCGCGAGTGGGACAAACTATGGTCTTTAAGTGAATTGGGCATGGAGCCTGGTGACGAGTTGTATTTCTTCGTTCGTGCGACCGACAATGCCGATAAAAATCCGCATATGACGCGTTCACCGACCTACACTCTACGCCTGCCATCACCCGAAGCCGCAGCAAAAGAAAGCTTGGCATTGCCGATGTTGGTTAAAGTAGAGTCCTTGCGTAGTCAGCGGCAGATTATTATCGACACCGAACAACTACTGACTGATATCAAGGCCAATCCAAAATTGAATCCTAATTTAATCCGTACGCGCAGCGAAATGATCGCCGGTGATCAGGGCGCTTTAAGACGACGTTACGGAAAATTCTTGGGCGAAGAGTCAAGTCTGTTTGCCGATGACGATGGTGATCACGGCGATCACGATGGACCTGGCAAAAAGGGTGAAAGTGCCCCCGTCGATTTAGCTGCCCAGTATGGTCATGCCCACGATCAAGAAGAGAGCGCGACTTTATTCGACGAAGCGACTAAGAAAATCTTAAGGCGCGCTCTGGCTGCCATGTGGGACGCAGAAAAATCTTTGCGAGCCATCAGTCCAGCCAGTGCATTAGCACCAGAAAATAAGGCCTTAGAAGCCATCAAACAATTGCAACAAGCTGATCGAATCTATCTGCACAAGGCCGCATTTACACCGCCTGTGATCAAAGAAGAAAAGCGCTTGAGCGGTGATGTTTTAGATTTGAAAAATACGAACAAAAAGCAGAACGAGGCTGCAGTTATCGTGCCAGAAGATATTCGCAACTTATTGATCGCCTTGCAGCGTCAAGACAGCTTGCCAGCGCTGTGGTCAAAAACAGCACGTGACTGGATTGCGGAACAAATCAACAATGAAGAACAACGACTTGCAGCACAGGCGGCGATACAAGATGTGATTGATGGATGCGCGACTTGCCGTCCTGCCCTAGCGGCGTGGATACGTCAGGGTATTTCGCATGCGGAGCTAATTTTGCAAGGTCGTAGCGTTTTAAAACCCAAGCAAAGCAGTGCCTTTGATAAAGCATGGGAAGCGTCTTTGCAAAACAAGCAGCCGCAAACAGCAAATGGGCGAACGGAAAACAGCCATGAGTGAACTAGACTTTTCTTTATCGCTATCGCCTCTGCAGTTAATTTTGCTCTTAGTCTTAGTCGCCATTGCGGGATTTTCTGCTTTCCATTATTGGCGTAAGGGCCAAAGTTTGGATGCGCTGTTGATTAGTTGTGCCGCCATTTGTATAGCCGTGTTGATCCTCGATCCGCGCATGCTCGCGGGTGACAAAATTGCCTTGATCGACAGTGATGACAGTCAATTGAACATGGCGCAATTGACGCTAGACATGAGCAAGGCACAAAGTGCCCAACTCAAAGGTGATGGCTTGAGCGAGGCGCAATGGCAAGACTTGCCGCGCATACCTGTGCAATGGTTAGCGCAAGCTGAAAAGCAAAAGACGACCGAAATTGTGCGCTTAGATTTCCCTACACATCTTGCGCAAGGTCGGGTGTTTAATCTCGCGGCAGAACGTGAACAAGTGCCTGACGAATGGCGACTGCAATTGCTAGCAGAGAATCAAACCGTATTGGCCGAGGCCCGTGGTAAGGAAAAACGTTTGAGCCTGAATTGGTTACCGCCAGTTTCCGAACGCATGGTATTGCATGCACGTTTGCTCGATAGCAAAGAGAAGATAATAGAGCAAGGCCCTATTCCTTTAGAAGTCACGCCTGTACAAAGCCTGAACGTACATGCGCGGTTTGCCGCCCCTTCTTTTGATACGCAAACTTTGAACGATTTGCTCACTCAAAGTAAGGCCAAGTTGGACTGGCAAACAAGGTTAGGTAAAACCGTTACGCGCATTGAGGCTCAAGACGACGCAGCCAATACGAAAGACAGTCGGCCTCTACTAGACCATCAGCAGGCACCAGACCTAGTGATACAAGATGGCGCTTACTTTGAACAGATGAGCCTTGTTGCACGTACTCAGCTCTTACAACAAGTCGCTCAGGGAAGTGCCTTGATACTACTAGGAGCTAACGCCAGCGACAGCAACGTATGGCAGCGTGAATTAGGTTTACGCGTGTCGCCCACGTCTTCGGATAAAGTGCTAACCATTAATGCTTTGATGAATTTGAGCCCAACTTCACTGGTTCCGCAAATGAAGCAAAGTCAAAACTGGACTCAGACCGCAGAGCGTCCTTGGTTAGCGCAACGCAGTTGGAAAAATGGCCAAATACTCTGGCTCGCTGTCGCCGATTGGCACCGCTACAAAATCAGCGCCCCAGATGCTTTGAGTTTGTGGTGGCAAGATATTCTAGATCTGGCGCAGGTAGAGAAAAATCAAGACTGGCGCCTGCAGCCTGAACAAGCGATGCCACAAATAGGTCTACGCATGCGTGTCTGTAGCCTGGGTTTAGCAGCCCAAGACCTGGTCTTACTCCCACAAAATTCGCACCACCGTTTGCAAGCGGCGGCGGATAAAGCCGATGCCTTATGCGCGGCATTCATTCCAAACAAAGTGGGGTGGCAAGAATGGCAAACGCAAAGCGAAGCCAAAACAACTGCCAGCGGTGCCTACTACGTTTATCAAAACCAAGACTGGCCAAGCTGGCAAAGAGCACAACGCCGTGACGCGACAGCGGCGTTCATCGCCAGCACAGCATTGCAAAATAAATCCAAGCTAGCATCGCAATCAGCGACAGAGAAATGGCCCTGGGTTTTGGGTTTGATGGCCCTGATGTTGATCTTGTGGTGGCGCGAGCAGCGGGCTTGAGTTGTTAAGCCATTCAAATAAACGATCAATAAGAAATGGTCGATCACTATTGATGAAGCAATGATATTGCTATAAGGTCATGTTCTTGGGCATCAGTCCTTGTGACCGATAGACATTGCATCATCAAGAGCCGAGTCGGACTACTTTCTGCGCGCAATAAATATGCTTTGCGTCTTCACTAGAATGCCTTCCTCATTCGACCTTGCTGGTTTAATGGCGAGCTTGTATTTTACGAATTAATGATTACGACTCTGCTACATCTCCCCGCAGCATATTGAATTGTGGCTGGGCCCCACAATGTGTATTCCTTAGGAAGAATTTCAAGAAATCGCAAAGTCGGCAGGATAAAAGCTCGTCGGTGAGACACAATTTTTTTATCATCAAACATTTCTTCGTAACACTTATGATGAAGATGGAAGTGATGTCTTTCTGTTTTTGGATTTGTCTGACGATAAAATGAACTGCATCACTGGCATTAACATGTTCAATCGTTCTTAAAAATTCTATTTTTACTTTTTTATCCTTAGCAATTTATATGACCACAACAAATAATTTTTCAGTCAAATTGAGAGCGCTATTACATCGATTTACAAAGCAACTCTTGCTTGCGAATGTGAGCTATTTGTGTCATAAAAAAAGAATTCACCGGTTGTTTCTGTCGTTGGTGATTGTCGGAATCTCGATAGTCACGTTTGGTCATTTGTTTAGTGAATCAAAGGCGAATGATTTGTCTGGGCAGGAAACCTTGAAAAGCAAGAGTGATCAAGGCAAAAAAACGATATCAAACTCTGAAGAAGTGCAAGAATTTATACCAAATCATCGGCCTCCAATGGAGAGGTTTTTCCAGGTCATTGGTAAAGTATTGGCGAGTGAAGATGGGCGAATTACAAAAGAACATCTTGAATTCATATTTAGTGTGAAATTGCTCGATCGCCCATTGTCAAAAGACGAAATAAAGAAACATCCACTTATGTCCAATTATTATTTTCGACCAGACGTGGATTGGCATGATGGTTTCTCTTTAACGAGAAACGAAAGCTATTCCAACTTTACACTGATATTTAACTCTGCATTTTGTGTCAAGTATCAAGGTTTTAGAGAAGTTGTTAAAAGCGCTGGCTGGGAACTATCTGAATCACCTTACTTCCATCACCCGATGGCATTGAGGGAACGATATAAAAAGGACGTTGATGGCGCTGGTCTATTCGTTGATTTTAATATTGATGGATGTATCAAATTATTGGTAATGTCCAATTCGCAATACAATTAATTTTTCTATCAGACGAGATCCCAATGACTTCAATAAATAATTATTCAGAAAAACTAAGAGAATTATTCCTTAAAGTCGCAAATCAACAAGTTGTTGTGACTGCAGGTGGCGTAAATTCTCAGGCCTCTTTAACGCTGTTAAATGCTTTGAATTCGTCCCCTGTACTTTTTTTGCAAATGATAAATGTAGTCAATGCAGGCTTAGTCACAGAAATTAAGGCGGGGGGTGTCCTGAATTTTGTGTAAACGGTGTTTAAGTTAAGCTACAGGCATACGGTCGCCGAACTGAATAGTAAATC